>JBGCEA010000162.1:0-6896 GCA_045105915.1 Nitratireductor sp. | reverse complement strand
CAGAGCCAATTTTTATGACGATACGCTTATAGTGACTTATATTTGTAAGGTCGTTTAGAGCGCTCATTACAAAGGACTCCAACCCGTTTCTTCTGCACTCGCGTCTTCTTGGTTTTGCGTATCATTTGCGCTTTTTATTTCACGTTGTAGTGCGCGAAGCACATCATCTACGCCTTCGCGTGAGACAGAAGATAATAACATGACCTTTTGGCCACATGCCTGTTCAAGTTCTTCTATTTTTTCTTTGCGCGCTTCATCGGTCAAAATGTCAACTTGGCTTAGTGCAACAATTTCTTTTTTGCTGCCAAGTTCTTCATCATATGCTTCTAGTTCTGTTCGCACAGTTTTGTAAGCAAGGGCTATGTCTTCATTTGCTGAAGAGACTATATGCAACAATACACGGCAGCGCTCGACATGTCCTAAGAACCGATCACCAATGCCCACGCCTTCATGGGCGCCTTCAATTAGGCCTGGAATATCTGCGATCACAAATTCTTTTCCATCCATGCTGGCAACACCAAGGTTTGGCACGAGTGTTGTAAATGGATAGTCTGCAATTTTTGGTTTAGCGGCCGTAACACTTGCTAAGAAGGTAGACTTGCCAGCGTTTGGCAGCCCCGCAAGACCAACGTCTGCGATTAGCTTTAAGCGTAACCAAATAACACGGTCTTCAACTTCTTGACCTGGGTTTGCATTGCGCGGTGCTTGGTTGGTAGCGCTTTTAAAATGCGCGTTACCAAAGCCGCCATTGCCGCCTCTTAAAAGCAAAAAGCGCTGACCCAATGTTGTTAAGTCGGCAATGAGTGTTTCATTGTCGTCTTCATAAATTTGGGTGCCTTCTGGCACCTTTAAAATAACATCTTCGCCCTTGGCGCCGTTTCTGTTGCGGCCCATGCCATGAATGCCAATATCGGCTTTGAAGTGCTGCTGATATCTATAATCAATAAGGGTGTTTAGGCCATTTACTACCTCAACCCAAACATCACCACCACGGCCGCCATCGCCGCCATCTGGCCCA
This sequence comes from Nitratireductor sp., assembly GCA_045105915.1. Classification (GTDB taxonomy): domain Bacteria; phylum Pseudomonadota; class Alphaproteobacteria; order Rhizobiales; family Rhizobiaceae; genus Salaquimonas. The sequence continues at coordinate 5,878 of JBGCEA010000162.1, read as the reverse complement.
CCAAATTCTTGATATTTTTGACGTAAAAATGAAACACAGCCAGCGCCACCATTTCCGGCGCGTACATATATTTTTGCCTGATCCAAGAACTTCATTTTGTTTACCTGATTAGAAGTGCGCTTTAAGCTGCAACTTCTCCCATCCAGTTTTCGCGAGAAATTTTGAAATGTTCAAGTTCAAGATTCTCATTTAAGATTGTGTGTCTGACAGTGCTTTTGTTTTGGAACTGACCGCCACATTTACCAATAATTTTTTTAGACGCTACGTTGTCCACGCGCGCAGAAACTAAAAGCGCAGGACTGTTTGTTACTTTGAAAAACAAATCAACCATGGCTCTTGCAGCTTCTGTAGCATAGCCTTGTCCCCAATAGGGTTCGCCAATCCAGTATCCAAGATATGGTTCTTCATAGCGTGTTGGGTCTTCGTGCAAACCGCCAACGCCTACAACTTTACCTGTCGCTTCTTCGGTAATGACATAAATGCATGCTCTGCCAATATTGGCTTCGCATTTGTCTATGAATGCTTTTGCATCTTTATCAGTGTATGGGTGCGGCATTGTACCAAGCATGCGTGCAATTTTGATGTTATTGGCAAGCATCGTTAGTTCCTCTGCATCTTCAATATGCGGAGGGCGCAAAACCAAACGTTCTGTAGCAATGATAGGGCAATCAAGAAATAACGGGTTTGATTGGCTTATGTTTGCAGCAGGGTCGTTCATAGAATGTGTGCTTTGGTTAGTCATGTTCATAACCTATTTCACTTTCAAATTTGGGTGCATACATTTGATGCTTTGGGTTTGCTCGCTACATAATAACCCAATTGGTGTTTTTTAAGTCGCCACCTTTATTTTGCTTCTGCAATTTGCAGGCAAAAACAAAAAGGGGAGGCGGTTGTCCGCTCTCCCCAATTTTTTTGATCTTAAAGTATCGGGTTTTACGGACACCGATATTTTATGTATCGGTTATTCAGCTGCTTCGGGCAGCACTACGTTTACGAACGCGCGGCCGTTAGCTTTGGTTTGGAATTTCACGTTACCTGCAGAAGTTGCAAATAGAGTGTGATCTTTACCAATGCCTACATTTGTACCCGGGTGCCACTTTGTGCCACGCTGACGAACAAGAATGTTGCCAGGAATAACAGCTTCGCCACCGAATTTTTTAACGCCTAGGCGTTTTGCTTCTGAATCGCGACCGTTGCGCGATGAACCACCAGCTTTTTTATGTGCCATGTGTTTGTCTCCTTAGCCTAGTGCTATTTAGTCATTTCTTGTGCTTGCGCACGCCAGTCTGAAATTTGGTCTGCGCTAAATGGCATTGCTTCATCTATTACTACGATTTCAGCGTCTGTTAATTTAGCTACTTGAGCGAAAGTCATAATACCTTGCTCATAAAGCTGACCTTTAGCAACTGGGCCAATGCCGTTGATCTTTGTTAGATCATCGCCGTCACCTTTTGGTGCTTTAAACAATGGTGCTGGAGTAGCTGAAGCATCTGCTTTAGCCGCAGCTTTTGGAGCCGCTTTCTTTTCAGCAGCAGGCTTTGCTGCAGCTTTTTTTGCAGCAGGCTTAGCAGCTGCTTTTTTAGAAGGCTTAGCGCCACCAGTTAAAATCTCGATGATTTGAATTGTTGTAAGGTGCTGGCGGTGACCGCGAGTACGCTTAGAGTTTTGACGACGACGCTTTTTGAAAGAAATAACTTTCTTGTCGCGGCCTTGCTCTACTAACTCAGCTGTTACCAAAGCGCCTTCTACAGTTGGGGCACCGATTTCGGTTCCAACAGCAAGAACTTCTGGAAATTCTAGAACATCGCCAGCTTCGCCAGCAAGTTTTTCAATTCTTAATTTATCGCCAGCAGCAACACGATATTGCTTTCCGCCGGTTTTAATGACTGCGAACATTTGTTTTCCTTTTCGCTCAATCCAGATCTTTAAGTACTTAAATTAGTACTCAGCCTGTCTTTTTATCAGTCGTTTCGTTGATTTATTGGGGTTTTTAAGACATTTAGCACTTAAAAATTGTCCAACAAAAAATAGGCGCAGATAAATCTACGCCGTATTTAGGCCGTGAATACATCGAAAACTGCTTTGGAGTCAAGGATTATTGGTATTTACCGCTATAGGTATATTTGTGCTCAAATCTATCATAGCAAGCATATCATGATCGTTTTCATGAAGTTCAGTTTCAATAAACCCAAAACTTGAATAGAATTCTTTTGCGACTGAATTTTTTGGATCGTAACAAATTTCTATCAATTTAACATTTGGAGTTGCTTTTATCTCTTCCAAAGCAAGTTTGAGCGCTTTTCGACCTATGCCTTGGGCTTGAAACTTTTGATCTACCATAAAACGCCAAATGCTAATTTTTTCCGTAGTTTCTTGGCCCCACATTAAAAAACCAACTGGCTTTTTGTTCAAATAAATTGCTTTAACGGTTAAATCATCTTCAAATTTATATTCAAGCAGTGACCAAACATTTGGGGCAAGAAGTCCCTCTTGTTCTTTCGAAACATTTAATTCACCAATTTCACAGTAATTTTGTTTATCAATTTCTTTAAGTGATATTTCCATTTCGATCCCAATTACACGTAATACTACCTAAACATCAGCACAGGAATTTTGCACATTCTGATTAATTGTGTCGTGGTTGAGCCAATGATGAGGCTTCTGATACGTGAGTGCCCGTAAGCGCCCCTCACCAGCATGTCATAATTATCAGATTTGGCTTTTTCGCTTATCACTTCTGCTGGTGCGCCCGCTACAATTTCAGTTGATACTGTATAACCCGCTGTTTTGAGAGATGCAGAAGCTTTTTCTAGTGCTGCTTTGTTTTCTTCGCTTTCAGATCCAACGGTTAGCAGATGAATTGTCTTGCCGCCAAACACTGTGCTTTTTGAAAGGTGCTCTACCGCATAAAGGGCGCTTTTGCCGCCATCAAATGCTAAAAGTATTTTTTCGATGGGTTTAAAGGCACGCGATGCCACAAATACTGGCTTTTTTGATTCTCTAACTACGCGCTCCATGTTGGAGCCTAAGTGAGAAGCTGCATAATTTGCAGATTGTCCGCGTTTACCAATTAAAATCAGAGCGGCGTCTTGTTCAAAATCGTGAAGGGTATCTATAAGGCCGTCTTTGCGCAGTTTGGCTTCAACATTTTGAATGCCCTTGCTTTCAATCAGTTGTACTGCATCGTCTAGCAGAGCGCGGCCACGCTTTTGGATGAGTTGAGCTTTTTGCTGATCGATTTCTGCAAGTTCTTCTAAAAGGGCAGACCTTGCGCCAAGGCCAATACTACCACTTATGTCGCTTGTTTCTTGTGGCATGTCTCTTCTTGAAAGAGAGTGAATGATTTCCACAGAGCCATTTACGCCTTTTGCAATCCATGCTGCATATTCGCAAACGCTTTTTGAATAGTCTGATCCATCAATTAAAGCCACAAGCTTTGTCATAGTCTCTCTCCACATTTACACCGCTACACACTTTTATAGTGGGAAGTTTAAGGTGGCATGTTGGTAGAGATGATTGCAAGCCTAATATTGTGAGTTCAGTCTTGAAAACGCAATATTAGGCTTGTGATAATTAATGACCCAATAGTCTTTCAAGTGCGCCAGGTTCGTTATGAACGCCCAGCTTGTCGACCAGTGTTTCACTCGCTTTGTTCATGCCGATTAAATCTACTTCTGCGCCTTCGCGGCGGAATTTTAATACGACCATGTCTAGCGCAGTAACCGATGAAATGTCCCAAATGTGAGCATTGCTGACATCGATGGTTACTTTGTCTAGCGCTTCTTTAAAGTTGAAAGAGGCATTGAAGTTTTCAACTGAGGCAAAGAATAATTGTCCTTCGACAATATAAGTTCTCTCATTGCCTTTTTTGTTGGTTGAAGATGTAATTCTGAAGATTTGAGATATTTTCCAAGCAAAGAAAATACCAGACAGAAGCACACCCAGTAATACGCCAATTGCAAGGTTGTGTGTTGCAAGCACAGCAATAACGGTTGCTAACATAACAATAGATGAAGCACGCGGATGCTCGCGCATGTTCTTGATTGAAGACCATGAGAATGTGCCAATAGATACCATGATCATGATGGCAACGAGCGCTGGCATTGGAATTTGTTTTACCCAATCGCCTGTGAACACAATCAGAATAAGAAGTAATGCGCCTGCGGTAAAGGTAGATAAGCGCCCTCTGCCGCCAGATTTTACATTAATGATAGACTGACCAATCATAGCGCAACCCGCCATGCCACCAATCCAACCAGTGCAAAAGTTTGCAACGCCTTGGCCAATACATTCTTGGTTTTTGTCAGAAGTTGTGTCGGTTAGTTCATCAACAATAGATTCTGTCATTAAAGATTCTAAAAGGCCAACAGCAGCAACCGCAATTGAGTATGGCAAAATAATCCAAAGCGTTTCTAGGTTGAATGGAATGTCTGGAATGAGGAAAATTGGAAGTGTGTCTGGTAATTCGCCCATGTCACCAACGGTTCTTGTGTCTAGTCCAAAATACATAGCAAGGCCTGTTAGCACGATGATGCAAACAAGTGGCGATGGCACAGCTTTTGTGAGGTATGGAAATAAATAAATAATAGCAAGACCAGCAGCTACCATTGCATAAGTTAGCAGTGGGTTTGATAAATTACCTGGAATGAGCTCTGGTAATTGCGCTGCGAAAATTAGAATTGCCAATGCATTTACAAAGCCAGTCATAACAGAGCGCGATACAAAGCGCATAACGTAGCCAAGTTTTAACAGCCCCGCCAAAACCTGAATGATGCCAGCAAGCACGGTAGCAGCTAGCAAATATTCTAGGCCATGTTCTTTAACCAGTGTCACCATTAAAACGGCTGTTGCAGCAGTGGCTGCAGATATCATGCCGGGGCGACCACCCACAATTGCGATGATACAAGCAATTGAGAAAGATGCGTATAGACCAACTTTTGGGTCAACGCCTGCAATGATAGAAAAAGCAATTGCTTCTGGAATGAGTGCAAGCGCAACTACTATGCCAGAGAGTATATCGCCTCTTATATTGCCAAACCATTCTTGTTTGTATTCGCCATTTGTTAGACGTTGAGTGAAGCTGGTCAAAATAGTCTCCGTTAAAGAGTGGGAGGTGGAAATTTATGGAACATCAATGCGTATATTTGATCTTCTGATAAATATACTTGAAAAGTTTCGACTGCTGTACAGTGTTGTTTTGCATCTAGCAAGTTTGTTTTGAATGATAGGGTGTGAGTAGGGGTTTATGTAGCCCCATTATTTTATTATGGTATATTTTATTATGCTATGAATAGCAGATATGCTTTAGCCAAATTACTTGGTATTCTTTCTTGTCTACAATTCTAATAATTGGAAATTACTTTGCCTTTATCAATTGCTCTTGTTGCGCACGACGATATGAAACCCATGATTATAGAATGGGCAAAGCGGCATGAAAAAACGCTTAGTCGAAATAAACTGGTGGGCACTGGCACAACAGGCAGATTGCTGAAAAAAGAAGTTGGGTTGAAGATAAGATGTTTAAAGAGCGGCCCACTTGGCGGCGATGCGCAACTTGGCGCAATGATATGTGAAGGCAAGTTAGATTCGCTTATCTTTTTCACAGATCCGCTTTCTGCTCAGCCCCATGATGTGGATGTAAAATCTTTAACGCGTCTTGCCATTCACTATGACACCGCGCTTGCTATGAATGTGCGAACTGCAGATGCGCTGGTGCATTTGTTTTAGATTAAATTTCTAAAACATCTAAGAATGCATCTGGAAAGCTTTTGCGTGCAATGTTTTCATCAATGCAGATAAGCGCTTCGTAAGATACCAAGTCAAAAGGGTCTTCTGCAGGAACAATTTCGCGCTCCCATAACCAAGCAATTCTGCCGGC
>JBGCEA010000161.1:0-5631 GCA_045105915.1 Nitratireductor sp. | reverse complement strand
GGTCAACGTGACCAATAGTGCCGATGTTACAGTGCGGCTTATTGCGTTCAAACTTCTCTTTTGCCATCTTTAAAATCCTTTATTCAGGCTCACATTTTGGGCCCGAAATGGTACCCTTACTTATCAAACGAGCAGATACTGGTTTTAAACAATAATCGCAAGCATTTTATTGTAAATTTGAGATCACAAATGACAGATTTTTGCAGAATTTTGATGAATGTTACCAAGACAGTTTGTTGGTGATAATGGGCTTAGCTGGCTTTCAAAGACCTGCACCATAATGTATTCAATATTTTATATATAATTTCACAACCATAAAAGGTGATAAATGGAAACTGAATTCACTCCTATAACCTCTTTGATTGGGGGCATGCTAATTGGCGCTTCTGCCGTCTTGCTGATGTTAGCAAATGGCAAAATTGCAGGCATTAGCGGTATTGTTTCAAGGTTCTTGTCTTTTAAATTCAATGATTCTGATTTTAAGCTGTCGATTGCATTTATCATCGGCTTGTTATTAGCCGCGCCTTTATATTTGGGCTTTACTGGCGGTTTGCCAGAGCAAGTCATGACTAGCAATGCGATCTTACTCATTGTTGCAGGCTTGTTGGTTGGATTTGGCGCCACAATGGGCAGTGGTTGCACCAGTGGGCATGGGGTATGCGGAATATCAAGAGGCTCTAAACGCTCTATTGCTGCTACACTTGTTTTCATGGCAACCGGTATTTTGACTGTATATATACTTCGCCACACCGAACTCATAACAAACCTAGTGGGAGGGCTATAGTCATGAATTTTTTATTCTCACTCATTTGCGGCGTCATTTTTGGCCTTGGGCTATTAATCTCAGGTATGGCAAACCCTTTAAAGGTTCAAAACTTTTTAGACCTTTTTGGCACATGGGATCCAAGCCTTGCCTTTGTTATGGGCGGTGCTATTTGCGTTAGTGCGCCTGGTTATTGGTTTATTCGTAAGAGAAATGAGCCGTTTTTTGCCTCTACCTTTGAATTTCCAACGAGAACCGATTTTGACAAAAAGCTAATTGTTGGCGCTTCTATATTTGGTATTGGTTGGGGGCTTGGCGGCTTTTGCCCTGGCCCTGCCCTTACCGCTGCATCTATGAGCTTTTTAGGCGCGTCTTCAAATACGCTTATATTTGTGGGTGCTATGCTTGTGGGTGTTATTGCTAAAAAGCTACTCATGCCGCAAGGCGCATAGAACGAAGACTAAATCGATTAAAATGTATCTGGATTAAACGTTTTTAGACTTTAATTTATTTACAAGTAGCGCTAAGACACAACTTAAATTTAACGAGAGTATCTCTAATGATTATGAGTTGTGGCGAAGCCTTAATTGATATGCTTCCAAGAAAAACTGAAAATGGCGAAGACAGCTTTTTGCCAGTGGCTGGTGGCGCTGTTTTCAACACTGCAATAACGCTTGGCCGACTTGGTGAAAATGCGAGCTTTTTGACAGGCATTTCTACCGATCTTTTTGGCGAGCAATTATTGAGCGTTTTAAAAGATTCGAATGTTGATACGTCGCTTTGTCCACGTGTTCCAAACAACACTACACTTGCTTTTGTTAAATTAACCAATGACAATGCCGAATATAGTTTTTTTGATGATAACTCAGCAACCAGATGTTTGCAAGAAGACATGTTGCCAGCTCTGCCAACCGAGTTACAAGCTTTGCACTTTGGCGCCATTAGCTTAATACCAGAGCCAAGCGGCAGTGCTTATGAAGCACTCATGAACCGCGAAGCACCTAGCAAAGTGATTTCGCTTGATCCAAATATTAGAACGAGCTTCATTAGCGATGCGCCTTCGCACAGAAAACGCATTGAGCGCATGATTGCAAAGTCTGACATTGTTAAAGTGTCGGATGAAGACTTGGAATGGATTGCGCCCGACACTTCTAGCGAAGATTCAATTCAAGGCTTTTTGAACAGCGGTGTATCTGTTGTATTGCTGACAAAGGGCGCGGATGGCGTGGATGCATTTACTTCGCGCGGCAAAATTGAGGTGGCTTCGCAAAAAGTAGAAGTGGCTGACACTATTGGCGCTGGCGATAGTTTTAATGGCGGTTTCTTGTCTGGGCTAAGACAGTCTGGCAATCTTACTAAAGATGCGCTTAAAACCATTAGCGAGAGCGATCTAACGAAAGCAATTGAACTGGCAAATGCCGTAGCTGCTATTACTGTTTCTAGAGCGGGTGCAAACCCACCTTGGAAAGAAGAGCTAAAGCATCTGTTTTAGTCAACTTAATCTGCTCTGATTAATGTTCTGTTTCTGCGCGTGGCTTATAGCGCGGTATCGCCCAATTATAGCGAACCGATACTAAGCGCAGTATAAGCGCGCTTAAAAGGCCTGCAATGGCGGCCAACAGATGATCTACCTGTAGGCTGATGAGCGCTACCATAATAATGGCACCAAGCGCAGAAGCCGCTACATAGATTTCGCGGCGCAAAATGACCGATTTTTCTTGGCCAATTGTATCGCGAATGATGCCGCCAACGCTTGCAGTGGTAACGCCCATAATAATGGCAATCAGCGAGCCAGTGCCAAGCTCTAAAGACTTTGAAACACCAGCAACAGTAACGATTGCCATGCCCAGCGCATCGGCCCATAGCAGCCATTTAAAACGCGATTCAAGCCTAGAGGCAAAGACAAAGGCCAATAACGCCATGATGATGCACGCATAGACGGGTATATGGTTTTGAAGCCAAAAAACTGGCTGATCTAAAATGACATCGCGCACAGTGCCCCCGCCAACACCAGTGATAAATGCAAACCAAATGAAGCCTAGCAAATCTAATTGTTTGCGCGAAGCAACCAGCGCGCCAGTGGTTGCAAAAGCAATGGCGGCAAATGTATCTAGCGCAAAAAAGGCAGTAGAAAACGCATTGGTAAAAGCGCCTGTATAGAAAACGCCAAATAGTTCATTCATTTAAGAGCGCTCCAAATATTCATTTTGTCTTATCCTCTAGCGCAATACGCTCTTTTGCGGTTTCTATGACATTCGCTTTTCACATTTTTGACAAACCACGCGCTTTTTAGCAAGCCAATAGTGTTAATGAAACATTGCACCAAATGCTCAAATTTTATTGCGCCTTTTACCCGTATATTAACAGGCCATATGTATGATGAACAAAAATATAATTGGCGTTTCATAACGTTCCAATATGTTCAATGGCGACTTTATGCGCAACACACGGGTTATAAGGCTTCACATGTCAGAAATTATCATCGGCGAACATCACGATCAAGTTTACAATGTATGGCAAGAGCGCGGCATGAAAAACCTCAACGTTGCACATGTAGATTATCACTGTGATATGCGCGGCATATTAATTAACCGCCCAAATGGCACTGCACAATATATTTCAAAAAGAGAAAGTGCATTTGTCGATCGCGGCAATTATTTGGCGCATGCCATTATGGATGGCATGGTGAACAAGCTAAAATGGGTGCACGATATAAATTCTGGTCGTGGGTTTGATCATGGCCCTGTTGTAAATTATGAGAGCGATTTTATGGCGCCTTTATATCAACTGCGCCACAAGCTTTCTGGCCGCGAGGCTGTAAAGTTTGAATATCAGCAATGCCTTCTTTCTAACTGGAAAGGCATGGAAAAAGACCAGCAGCTGGATCTTGATTGGGATGCTTTGGCATCGGTTGAATTTGATGATGCTTATCAAAACAACCTAATTGAGGGCTTTTTGAGCAAAGACCTTAAAAACACACCGCCAGTTACTTTTCTTATTTATTCGCCTGGTTATTCTAACCCAGATCGCACTTTGTTTGATGATTTTGCAAAAGAGCTATCAAAGAAGTTTAAGGCGAAAATTACCACCCTGCCCCAAACTGAGTTGGTAACCGATGGCGAGCGCTTTAGCGCGCTTCGCAATATTGCAAAAAGCATTTTGCCACCACAAGTCAAAACAACCAAGCAAGCCATTACGCGCAAACTACGCCAAGTAGATATTAAAAATGATTTGAGTTTTTACGCTTAAGCCAAAGCCTATAGCATGGCGTAACAATGATTTCGCTATTTGAACTTGTATAAATTGGAGCGGGTAGAGGGAATCGAACCCTCGTATTTAGCTTGGAAGGCTACTGCTCTACCATTGAGCTATACCCGCAATCCGTTTCGTGGACTTGGTTCTAAGAACCCAATGGTATTAACCCACTTTATTTATTTGGCGCGACAATGGTGGAGGAGGTTGGATTTGAACCAACGTACGCTAAGCGAACGGATTTACAGTCCGTCTCCTTTAACCACTCGGACACTCCTCCAACCTTTGGCGGCGCCAAGTAAAAACCACAAATAAATTTGTGATTTATGGACGCTATATGCAAATACTTTGCGCTTGTGTCAACATGCAATTGATTGAATAACCTTATTTATTGCAGAAAAGCTCTAAGTGTATAAAGTTTTGAACATCATGCTCGATTTCCTACACCAAACATTTGACATTTATTCACTTATTGCAATTGCGGGATTTACATTAATCACCTCTGCAATTCACGGTGCAACGGGGGTTGCTGGTGGGTTTTTGCTCTCGGCTGTACTGGCATCTATCATTGGGGTTAAGCCTATTGTTCCTGTTATGAGTGTTGCGCTTCTTATCTCTCATTCTTCTAGAGTTTTTTTAAATTCGGCTCATTTTGATAAAAAGGCATTTTTCTCGGTCATAAAAACCGCAGTGCCGTGCATTATTCTTGCCGCACTATTTTATGGGCGGTTATCTTCTTTTTCGATCGCGCTTATTTTGGGCTTTGTTATTTTGATGTCCATTCCTTTGCGCAGGTGGGCCAAAAAACAAGAAATTAAAGCAAGTTCAAAAACGCTCTCGTCTGTTGGCACAGTTTATGGTGCATTATCGGGTGTGTCAGTTGGGCCTGGTTTGTTGCTTGCTCCCTTTTTGCTAGGCCATGGATTGTCGCGTCAGGCTTTTGTGGTCACGCTTGCGGCCATTGCTTTAATCACAAATATTACGCGCTTAAGCGTTTTTGGTTTTGATAATTTACTCAGCACAAATTACATAATTCTTGGCGTATTGATTGGTGTTTTCACGATACCAGGCAATTGGATAGGCAGATCGTATTTGCGTAAAATGTCGAATGAAAATCATTCAAGTTTTGTTGATGTTTTGACGGTTTTGGGCGCAATGAATATGTTTTGGGTAGCGTTTAAATAAACGCATTTATCAAATTTTTTAGAAATGGCATGTATGACAAAATTTTCTGCAAATTTGGGCTTTTTATGGAGCGAACTCGCTTTGCCAGATGCAATATACAAAGCCAAAGAAGCTGGCTTTGATGCTGTTGAATGTCACTGGCCTTATGAATATGCGCCAACAAAAATAAAAACCGCATTATCTGAAACTGGCCTTTCGATGCTATCTCTCAACACGACACGAGGTAATGTGGGTGCTGGCGACAATGGATTGGCAGCGCTCGTTGGGCGCGAGCATGAAGCAAGACATGCCATAGATGAAGCCATTGCCTATGCAGATGAAATTGACGCAAATGCCATTCATGTAATGGCGGGTTGCGCTAGGGGTGAGCAAGCGCATGATTGCTTTTTAAAAAACCTTGAATATGCCAGCTCAAATACTTCGCGCACAAT
>JBGCEA010000160.1:0-4204 GCA_045105915.1 Nitratireductor sp. | reverse complement strand
CGTTTTGGTTGCTGCGCCTTCTTTTATATAGATGGGTGCAAATGCCTCGTCTTGGCGAATTTGCAATGTGCCCTCTCTCACCATTTCGAGTGAGGCAGCAAATGAGCTGGCAAGCGCGCTAACGCGCAGTTGAGGGCTTGGTACATATTGCAGCAAAAATGAATCTAACGCTGTCCACTCGTCTAATTTACCCACTAATCGCGCTAAAATCTCTCGTGCATCTGCTAGTGACCATACTTCGCGCTTTGCGATGGTAACATGCGAAACCGATTGGCGCTGACGCTGAGAGGCATAGGCTGTTAATAGATCGTAGAGCGTTGCTTTATACTCATTTGTTTTAGCAACAATAATATGCTCTGGATCGCCGCGCGAGAAGAAATCGCGCCCTAAACGGTTGCGATTTACAAGTCTTTTGCCTGCTTCGCGCATGGCCTCTAATCGCTGCAAACGAAATGCCAAATGTGCGGCCATTTCTTCGCCCGATAAACCTTCGTCTTCTACTTCATCTGCTGGCAGTAGTAATTTTGATTTTAAAAAGGCAAGCCATGCTGCCATCACAAGATAATCTGCCGCTAGCTCTATTCGTAATTTACGAAGCTCTTCAATAAATTCTAAATATTGCTCTGCAAGCGCTAGAATAGAAATTTTAGACAAATCAACCTTTTGACGACGTGACAAGTCTAGCAATAGATCAAGCGGACCTTCATAGCCCTCTACATCTACCACCAATTGAGGGTCGTTGCTTTGACGCTCTGGGTTTTCTGATTCCCACAAATCCATTGTTTTTGAATCGGGCGCAATTGGCTCAATCTCTTGAATTGGTTTTTCTGGTTGATCGCTCATATGTAAAACTTGCCACGCATTTTGTTTACAGGTTGTCTCTCGTAATAATTTAGAATTTGGCATCTTAGACCAAGTTTAAGCGGTATAAGCACTTAAACGGTATCCATCCAAAATACTAAAAACTTACAATAGACCTAACCGATCAGGCGCTGGCTTCCAACAGTGATGATAGCTCTTGATGCAATGCATCCACATCAATTTCATCTGGTTCGCTTATTTGTTCAAGCGCAGATTGAGCCCTTTCGAGAGCATCACCTTCTAAAACATGACAAATGGCTGCAATTTCTTCCATTTCAGCCATTTGGCCATTGCAATGCAACAGCATGTCACAACCTGCTTCAAAACACGCCTCAGAGCGTTCAGCAAAGTCACCCTCTAATGCTTGCATAGATAAATCATCGCTCATGAGCAGGCCATTAAAGCCAATTTCACCCCGAATTATGTTGTCTATGATGGTTTTAGAAACGGTTGCGCAATTTGTCTCGTCTAAATTTTGGTAGCGCACATGCGCTGTCATTGCCATTGGCATGTCATTTAAGGCTTTAAACGGCACAAAGTCAGTTTCTCTAAGCTCTTTTAAAGAGGCATCAACAATCGGCAATTCTAAATGGCTATCTGCCATAGCGCGCCCATGGCCTGGTATGTGCTTGATAACTGGCAAAACACCACCAGAAAGCAAGCCTTGGCAGGCAAATCTGCCCATTTTTGCAACTTCATTTGGATCTGTAGAATAGGCTCTATCGCCAATCACATCGTGTCCATCTTTTACGGGCACATCTAAAACCGGCAAGCAATCTACATTAATGCCAACTTCTGCTAAATCATGCGCCATGAGACGAGATTGAAGATAAATTGCACGCTCGCCTGCTTTTCTATTTTTCCGCCATAAATTTGCAAGCACTTCACCAGATGCGTATTTTGGCCATACGGGTGGCTTGAGACGCTGCACGCGCCCACCTTCTTGGTCTATTAATACGGGGGCATCTGCCCTGCCCACTGCATCTCTAAATTGATCAACTAATTTTCGAACTTGTTTTCTATCCTCAATGTTGCGCGCAAAAAGGATCAGCCCCCAAGGGTGCTCTTGATATAAAAAGTTTTGTTCGGCTTGTGTAACTTCAGTTCCAGCTAAGCCGGTAATAAATGCTTTGATTCCCATATCGCTAGACTAGACACACAATTGAGCGAAAACAAATATTTTTTAAATCTATCACTGCACAAAATTTACTCAAAAAAAACGCCCCTTGAATAAGAGGCGTTTTGATTTTTATTTAGTCGCTGTTTAGCGGGTCACGAAACAACTGCCGCCTGCTCTTTTTAGCCTTGTGCAAAGCGTATTTGCTTCAGCTTTTGTGGCTGCAGGCACTTTGGCTCTATAAAATGTGCCTTTATTAGCAACTTGGCCACTTTGGATAGAGGCTTGCTTGCCGCCAAGTACAGAACTGAAACGTTTTTTGAGATTATCAAATGACGCTTGAGCCGCTTGTTGTGATCTTTGCGATGAAACCTGCACATAATAAGCGCTTTTTACAACTGGCGCTGTGGTTGCAGCAGGTAGAGCCGCAATTTGCGTTGGCTGTGTGGCAGTTTGTACTGGCTGAGCAACTTGAACAGGTTTTGCTGGCGCCGTTATACGTGTTGGCGTATTTTGTGCAACACTTGCTTTTGGCGCTGTTGGCTTAATTGTTTTTACTGGCACCGTTTTGATTGGCGCTGGTTTTGTGGTTGCAATCACTTTTTCAGGATCGCTTGCACGAACAATTGAACCATCTGGCTTGATTGTAAGCGTTTTTACACGCTTTGGAGAAACACCGCCTAAATTGTTGCTTGCTTCTTCTTTAGCATTTGGGCTCAAACGCAAAGCGCTTTTGGCTTCTACATCAATTGGCTCTTGCTTTGCAGTGATGAGTGTTTCTTGATTTGTCGTAATTTTATTATCGACATTCACATTCTCATACACTTTGTTGCTTGTGTTATCGATTTTCTTGCCGCCAGGATCGCTTGGCTTCACTTTAACTGGGCTATTGTCAGCTGGAACAACTGGAATGTTTTCTGCAACTTGGCTGTTTGAGCCAAAGCCGCCCCATGCAACCACTGCAATACCAGCTATTAAAGACAATACGAGTGCGCCCATCGCAAGTTTAAGGCCTGAACCTTTGCTTTGAGCTTGTTCTGCTGGAACACCCTCTAAATCTTCGCCTGCAAGAGAGCCTGGGTCTGCAAATGCAGCATCGAGTGCCGGATCGCTATAGTCTGCTCCCTGCTCAAAGCCAGATGTTACTGGCTGTGCATAGGCGCCAGCTTGAAATGCAGGATCTTGATTTTGTGGGGCATTTAAATGCGCCGCAGGATCAGAATATGGATCAATCGAGGCATGAGTATCAGTTTCAAGATTTGTTGGAGCACCAAAAGGCTCGCCATTTTGCGCTTCTTGAGCAAAGCTTGGCTCATTTAAGATCGCATTTTGATCTTGGTTCATGTGCGCAACAGATTTGTTGAACACATCACCTAAATCTTCGTCAAATGCCGCTTGTTGCTCAGTTGTTGCAGTTTGCGGCTGTGTATCCGCCACAGATTTGCCTGATAACTCGCTCGCAAAATTTTGCTCAAACATATCTTCAAGTTCAGCGGTAGCAGCACTGTCTACTGATACGGCTTGAGGCGCTAATACACTTGGTTCAGCTGCTATTTGCGCGCTAATATCTTCAATTTGAGAGATATCTGCTTGTTCTGTAATTGAGGTAATGCCTAAAGGAGAATGCGTGTTTTCAGCTGAAGCCTCTATTGTAGGCTCGCTAGGCGCTTCTAATTCTGGCGTATCTACATCGCCAATCAACTCTTTTAGCAATTCTTCTTCTAGCGTTGCTTCTAGCGTGGCGGCACTTGGCTGCGCTTGCGGCACTTCTTGGAGTGTAGCTGTTTGTGGGGCGTCTTGAACGGCTGGCTCATCAAAGGCATCGTCTAACTCGCCCAAAAGCTCTGCCTCTAAGTCAAGTGATGTATCTGATACAGAAGTTGATGGAGCGCTAACAGGTGTTGGCTGTGGCTCTGTTTGTGAATCGCCCGAAACAATTCTGGCTAGTTCTGCTAGTGGATCATCGTCCATAAGAGCAGAATTATCGGATTTTAGCATTCCATTTGTATCAGTCATTACGCAATCTACCTGTATTTGGTCGTTCTTTGCATAATCATTATACAACGAACAGTTCACCCCACATATGGTAGTTTTGTTGTAATTAACGCATTTCCTTTGGTGCGCTTGCCCCTATGATAGACAAGCCCGAGGAAATAATTACAGCTACCGCATGCAACATCGCCAGTCTGGCTAAACTTATATTTGCACTTTTAGGGTTAATAAATC
>JBGCEA010000159.1:0-4316 GCA_045105915.1 Nitratireductor sp. | reverse complement strand
CTCTTTGGGAAAATCGGTTCTAAAGTGACCGCCCCTACTTTCTTCGCGCATCAAACCAGCAATCGCTGTCATTTTTGCTGTTGTAAGTGTGTTTGCAAAGCGCGGTGAATCGTTTTCACGTTCTAAATCATCTATCGCTATAACCGCCTCGCGCATGCCCTCGCCAGTGCGCAATACGCCTACTTTTTCGCTCATTACTTTTCTAAGCTTTTTCATAGGAACGTTATCATCTGCTGTTTGAGCATCTGGGTTCATGCCTGACTTATCTTTCCAAGGATTGACCTTTGGATCTGGCATTAGCCCTGCAATATCATTTGCAATGCGACTTGCAAATACAACGGCCTCTAGCAGCGAGTTTGAGGCTAAGCGGTTTGCACCATGCGCGCCTGTAGAAGTGGTTTCGCCGCATGCCCATAAGCCATCTAGCGTCGATCTGCCATCGCCATCTGTTAATATGCCGCCCATATGGTAGTGCGCTGCTGGAATAACTGGAATACGATCTTTGGTCGGATCTATATTCGCTTCTTGGCAATAGCCAAATACGGTTGGAAATTCTTCTTCAAAATTGTGAACAGCTTTTGTGCAATCTAAAAATGCGCCTCGCCCTGCTTGCACTTCTGCAAATATGCCACGCGCTACAATATCGCGCGGAGCAAGTTCTGCATCTTCATCCAGATCGACCATAAAGCGATGGCCTTCTTTATTGTGTAATGTGCAGCCTTCACCTCTTAGCGCTTCTGTGGCGAGTGGTGATGGGTCTTTGCCAACATCTATTGCAGTTGGGTGAAATTGAACAAATTCAGGGTCGGCAATCACAGCGCCAGCTCGCGCTGCCATGCCAATGCCGCCACCGCGTGCTTCTGTTGGGTTTGTGGTGACTTCATATAGGTGGCCAGAGCCGCCTGCCGCCATAACCACTGCGCGCGCAGGAAACATAATGCGCTTTGGCGAATTGCCGCCATCTGGGCGCGCAATAATGCCGGTTACATATTTGCCTTCTGTCGTAATTTCTTCAACCACATAGCCTTCCATAAGGCGAATGCTAGGTGTGTTTTTAACTGCGTGTTCGAGTGCGTGCATAATGGCAGCGCCTGCACGATCGCCCTTTACGCGCACAACTCTATTTTCTGAGTGTGCGGCCTCTCTTGAGGTGATAAGTTGGCCCTTAAGATCGCGATCAAATGGCACGCCATATTCAAGCAAGTCATGAATACGATCTGCGGCTTCTGTGGCCATGAGGCGCGCTATGTGCTCATCTACTATACCAGCGCCAGCATCTAGTGTGTCTTGCACGTGTTTTTCTACAGTATCGCCCGGCGATACAGCCGCCGCTATGCCAGCTTGTGCCCAAACCGAAGATGCGCCTCTGCCAATTGGCGCAGATGCCAAAACGGTAACAGGTCTTGGTGCAAGTTTAAGTGCGCAAAACAAACCAGCCAGCCCACCGCCAACTATTAAAACATCATCTACCCCTGTCCAAGATTGGGGTGGAAATAAATCTGCTTGTAGGTCGGCCATAATGTGCTTCTTCTAAAGGCTGTGCTTTTGTTGCTGCCTAATTAGATTTCAAATTTATCATGCGCTCAACAGAACGCTTGGCAGCTTTTGCAGTTGAGGGATCCACCAACACTTCTTCGCGCATATACACCAAACTCTCTAAAATGTTTGGCAGAGTGATACGCTTCATGTGCGGGCAAAGATTGCACGGCTTTATAAATTCAACGCCTTTTGCTTCTTGCTCAATATTTGATGCCATAGAACATTCAGTCACGAGCAATACTTTTGCACCTGGCTTTTGGTTTTTGGCATATTCAATCATGCCAGCTGTTGAGCCTGCATAGTCAGAAACCTTAACCACACTTGGTGGGCACTCTGGGTGTGCGATGATTTGAATTTCTGGATCCGCTTTTTTGTAAGCCAGCAATTCTTCTGCAGTAAAGCGCTCATGCACTTCGCAATGGCCCTTCCACGTTAGAATTTTTTTCTTTGTTTGCTTTGCCACATTTTGCGCCAAGAATTCATCTGGAATCATTAAAACAGTATCAGATTCAAAGCTCTCAACTACGCGCACTGCATTGGATGATGTACAGCAAATATCGCTCTCTGCTTTTACTTCTGCAGATGTGTTGACGTAGGTCACAATTGGAACGCCTGGATTTGCTTCGCGCAGTAAGCGCACATCTGCACCTGTAATTGATTCTGCTAGCGAGCAACCCGCTTTCATGTCTGGAATAAGAATGGTCTTATCAAGGTTTAGCAATTTAGACGTTTCGGCCATAAAGTGCACACCACATTGAATGATGATTTGCTCATCCACCATTGTGGCTTCGCGTGCCAATTGCAGGCTATCGCCCACAATGTCTGCTACGCAGTGATAAATCTCTGGTGTTTGATAGTTATGCGCTAGAATAACCGCATTGCGTTTTTTCTTTAATTTGTTGATCGCATAAACATATGGCGCGTGAATTGGCCATTCTATTTCTGGAATGTGATGGCGCACTTTTTCGTATAGATGTGCAGTTTCACGCGCGACTTTTGGCGTGTATTCAAGCTTTGGCATATCAACAGCGCCAAATTTCTCAAGGGCGCTCTTACCGCGTTTTTTCTTCGTTTTGTTTTGATCCAATTGAGCTTGTGCCAAAATATTCTCCCGCTTTTAATTGTCATCACCTAAATAACTTATACTCAATTTGAGTATAATAGAGGCGAAAAAACATGCCCGCATGCGAGCACTACTTATGTAAGGCACAAAGCCATAAAAAACAAGGAAAGCGTGTGGTTTTACAAGAAATATATTGGGCTAAAACTAACTTATTGTCCCTGAAACATTGTTTATATTTTAAACTGCGCAAATTTATCCCATACTCATAACTTGAAATACTATTTTAGGAAAAACCATGCAAACAGCGCGCTCTTCTTCATCGATACCTTGGTCTATTGTTATTTGTGGCTGTTTAATTGCCATGCTCACTTTTGGGCCGCGCTCTGCTATGGGCCTTTTTCAGCTACCCATTTTAGAGGTACGCGGATGGGACCGCACAACCTTTGGCTTAGCCATTGCAATACAAAATTTGGTTTGGGGTTTGGGGCAACCGTTTTTTGGTGTCATCTCAGATAAGTTTGGCACTTGGCGTGTCTTACTTTTATCGGGTATTTTTTATTCTTCTGGCCTTTATTTAATGTCTGTTGCAACCAGTAGCGAGCTCTTTCATATTGCGGGCGGTGTGCTTGTGGGGCTTGGCATTGCCTCTGGTTCATTCACTATTATTATGGCGGCATTTGCCCGAAATGTATCTGCGGATAAGCGCACTATTGTATTTGGCCTTGGCACGGCGGCTGGCTCTGCTGGCATGGCATTTTTCTCGCCCATTGCCGGAGCCATGATAGAAAATTTGGGCTGGCAAGATACGCTCTTATGGCTGAGCATGCTCATGCTGGTTATTCCGCTTTTGGGCATTGCTTTGGTTGGCAATTCTGGCAAGCAGGAACTTAGCCAAGCAGAGCTAGACCAAAGCGTGGGTGATGCGCTGCGCGAGGCTTTAACACATCGTGGCTACTTACTGCTGACTGCTGGGTTTTTTGTTTGCGGCTTTCAGGTGGCTTTTATTACTGCGCATTTTCCTGCCTATATAATCGATCTTGGAATGGCAGCAAAATATGGCGCAATCGCGCTTA
Source organism: Nitratireductor sp. (assembly GCA_045105915.1). Classification (GTDB taxonomy): domain Bacteria; phylum Pseudomonadota; class Alphaproteobacteria; order Rhizobiales; family Rhizobiaceae; genus Salaquimonas. Next base: position 641 of record JBGCEA010000159.1, on the reverse strand, counting down.
GTTTAATTGGTTTGTTTAATATTTTTGGTTCTATTGCTTCTGGTTTTATTGGTCAAAAATATTCAAAGCCCATATTTTTAACCCTTATATATTTAGCGCGCTCTGTTGCCGTAACTGCCTTTTTGTTATTACCACAAACGCCCACGAGTGTTGTCATCTTTTCGGCAGTGATTGGCATATTATGGCTCTCTACCGTGGCGCCTACCAACGGCTTAGTGGCTGCAATGTTTGGCACGCGCTATCTAGGACTATTGGGCGGCATTGTGTTTTTCTCACACCAAATCGGGTCCTTCCTTGGCGTATGGTTAGGAGGCTACTTGTATGATGTATATGGCAGCTATGACGTAGTTTGGTGGCTGGGTGTGGCGCTTGGCTTGTTTGCAGCAATTGTGCATTGGCCCATAAAAGAGCGCCGCGTTGAGCGTAAAAACATGAGTGCTAATGCAAACGCTGCTTAGCTTAAACTGCCTTTAATATGCGCTTAATTAGGCCGTCTCTTTCTTGGGGCGGCTGAATGCCACGTGGCACATAACAATGGCGCTCTAAGAAATGATGGCTTAACTTAAAGCCCTGCTCTAGATGCCATGAAAGCGGCATGTCTGCTTGATGAGATGCGCTGTTAGTTGGCGTTTGTGCCAAAC
>JBGCEA010000158.1:0-10539 GCA_045105915.1 Nitratireductor sp. | reverse complement strand
CACAGATGATGTTAAAGGTGCTGTTTATCTTGATAAAGATGGGCAGGGGGATCCCTCTAACATTGCTCTTTCACTTGCTAAGGGTGCGCGCCTCATGGGCGCACAAATTTTTGAAGGTATTAAGGTCACGGATGTTCACCAAAGTGATGGTCGCGTAAATGGTGTTTCTTGGAAGCGTGATGGCGTTGATGAAGCTGGCACTATTGAGGCAGATTATGTTGTAAACTGTGCTGGTATGTGGGCGCATGAACTTGGCAAAATGTCTGGCGTTAATATTCCGCTACAAGCGTGTGAGCATTTTTATATTGTAACAGACACCATTCCTGAACTTAAGCAATTGCCTGTATTGCGTGTGCCAGATGAGTGCGCATATTATAAAGAAGATGCTGGCAAAATGCTTTTGGGCGCTTTTGAACCTGTTGCAAAGCCTTGGGGCATGAATGGTATTCCTGAGGGTTTTTGTTTTGATCAATTGCCAGAAGACTTTGACCACTTTGAGCCTATTTTAGAACAAGCGATCAATCGTTTTCCGATTTTAGAAACGGCTGGTATTCATACGTTTTTTAATGGACCTGAGAGCTTTACCCCTGATGACACGTATCACTTGGGCGAGGCGGTAGAGCTTAAAAATTACTTCATGGCATGTGGGTTCAACTCGGTTGGTATTCAATCGGCTGGTGGGGCTGGCATGGCATTGGCGCATTGGATGGAATATGGCTATCCGCCATTTGATTTATCAGATGTAGATATTAGGCGCATGCAGCCCTTTATGGGCAATAAGAAATTCTTGTTTGAGCGTTCTAAAGAAACATTGGGTTTGTTGTTTGCAGACCATTTTCCTTATCGCCAAAAAGAGACTGCACGCAATATTCGTCGCTCTCCAATTCATGAGCAGTTAAAAGCCAATAATGCAGTGTTTGGTGAATTTGCAGGATGGGAACGCGCTAACTGGTTTGCTGAAAAAGATCAAAAGCCAGAATATGAATATTCTTGGAAGCGCCAAAATTGGTTTGAAAACTCTGCCAATGAACATAACGCCATAAGAAATAATGTTGGCCTTTATGACATGAGCTCGTTTGGTAAAATACGGGTTGAGGGCGAAGATGCTGAACGCTTTTTAAACAAATTATGCGGCGCTAATATGAGTGTTGGTGTTGGTAAAATTGTTTATACGCAATTCTTAAATCATAGAGGTGGCATTGAGGCCGATTTAACGGTGACGCGCCTTAGCGAAACCAGTTATTTGATAGTGACACCTGCTGCTACATTGCTGCGTGAGTTAAACTGGATGAGCCGCCATCAGGACGATATGAATGTTGTCTTTATAGATGTAACTGCAGGTGAGGCGGTGCTGGCTGTTATGGGGCCAAATGCACGCAAATTAATGCAATTAGTATCTCCGGATGATTGGTCAAATGAAGCACACCCATTTGGGCAAGCTAAAACCTATGAAATGGGTATGGGGCATGTGCGTGCGCATAGGGTTTCGTATGTGGGTGAGCTTGGCTGGGAACTTTATGCATCATCCGATCAGGCAGCGCATATTTTTGAAACACTTACGGAAGCTGGCAAAGAACTAGACTTGAAATTATGTGGCTTGCACATGATGGATAGCTGCAGAATTGAAAAAGGCTTTAGGCACTTTGGGCATGATATTACTGAAGAAGATCATGTTTTAGAGGCTGGCCTTGGCTTTGCTGTTAAAACCGATAAACCAAATGACTTTATTGGCCGTGATGCAGTTTTGGCGAAAAAGGAAGCTGGCATAGAAAACAGAATGGTTCAGTTTTTGGTAAAAGAGCCAGAGATATTCTTATATCATAACGAGCCGATTGTGCGTGAGGGCGAGATAGTTGGGTATCTAACCTCTGGCAATTATGGACATACGCTTGGGGGCGCTGTTGGGCTTGGTTATGTGCCTTGTAAAGGCGAGAGCGCAGCAGAGGTTTTAGCCTCACATTATCAAATTGAAGTTGCGGGTGTTCGAGTAGACGCGCAGGCTTCACTAAAGCCAATGCTTGATCCTAAATCTAAAAAAGTAAAAGCTTAGTAGTTATCACTTCTTAGCTTTTCACGTGCTAGAAATGAGAAAGCCTAAAGCCAAGTAAATGGCTTTAGGCTAATTTTTTGTTTTGCTTAATATCCAACCTTACGGTTGTTGGAAAAGCTTATGGCCAAGCTTTATGCTCAGCCATAAACAAAGCGGCTAGTCTCAAACCTTAGCCTTAGCCTTTGCCTTTCCAAGGTACCAATCTGTTTTCTGCAATACGCATCAACACATCAATACCATAGCCAATAACACCAATGATAATGATACCAATGATAACAATGTCTGTTAGTTGGAACTTAGAAGCGGCAATGATCATTTTACCTGCGCCTTTTTCAGCAGCAACCAATTCGGCCGCAACCACTGTTCCCCAACAAACACCCATGGCAACACGTGCACCAGTGAATATTTCTGGAAGCGAGTTTGGTAGAATAACCTTAGACAAGATTTGTCTTTTAGTTGCACCAAGTGAATAGGCAGCGTGTACCTTAGAAATGTTCACACCAGACACACCCGCTCTTGCAGCAATGGTCATAATCCATAATGCGGCTAAGAAGAGCAGTGAGATTTTACCTTGCTCACCAATGCCAAACCAAATGATAACCAATGGAATCAGCGCTAGTGGCGGTACAGGGCGCATGAATTCTACAATTGGATCGAACCAACCGCGAAGCCATGAATTTAGACCCATTGCATAGCCAAGTGGAATGCCAAACAGCGCACCAAGAGCAAAGCCTATTACAACACGAATAAGCGACCAGAAAACATTTTCCCAAAGGCCAATGCCCTGATAGCCATTTTCATTTAGATCCCAAAAACGATCCCAAACTTGCTCAGGTGGTGGAAGGTAAAGGGCTTCCATTGTCCAGCCTGTGCCAGGCTTGATTGAAAGGCTACCTTTTTTGGTCATAAAGATTGAACCATCTTTAAAGGTCGCTGTACTTTCTGGCGAAATAGGAACGCCGTCAATTTCAGTAACTTGATAACCAGCTTCTGTGCCACCGTCATCATTGGTTTGAACCTTTAAAATCTTTGAGCGACGTTCAGAGATCAACACAGCGTCGTTTTTGGCAAAGCCAGTATTACCATCAGCGCTTGGTTCAGGCTTTTGGGTCCCCTTTGTGCCTTGCTCAAAGACACGCACAGTTACGATGCCCTTATCAATGTCACCTGCTGGGTTTTTGGCTGTATACTCAAACTGCGTGTCACCAATAAAAGGTGTTGGCAGAGAGAAGGGAAGGGTTTTAGAACCCGTTGCCAAAGCCCAAATTATAAAGATGGCAATAATGGCACCAAAAGAGGCTATTCGGTTTGCTACAACCGCGCTCTCATCGCCAAAGGTTACCGTTTTAAGACTTGTATAATTGACGTCGTTTTTTTCACGTGTGCTTGAATAAGCATCATATGCCAATTGGCAAAGCCATGAGATGAAAACATAGAGAAGGAAGATCGCAGTAATACCTACAACCATCCATCCAATTGTGCCAAACAATTGTGTAACTTCATTTAACATTATGCTGACTCCGTTCTGCCCATGATTTCTTCTTCCATGTCCCAGATCATTGAAAGAATTTCTTCACGTGTTTTGTTATATTTAGGCATTCTTTTAATTTCTCTAAGGTCAGCACCAACACCATTTTCTGCAAAAGGTAATCTGTATTCTTTGTGAATGCGGCCAGGACGAGGCGCCATAACCAAAAGGCGTTCACCAAGCAACAAGGCTTCTTCAACAGAGTGTGTAATAAGAATAATGGTCTTGCCGGTTTTTTTCCAAAGGTCCAAGACCAAGCTTTGCATTTTTTCACGCGTTAGTGCATCTAACGCGCCAAGTGGTTCGTCCATTAAAACAACATCTGGATCATTGGCGAGACAACGGGCTAATGCCACACGCTGCTGCATACCGCCAGACAATTCGTAAATCATTTTGTCGCCAAAATCTTGTAGGCCAACAATTTCGAGCAATTCATCAGTTTTCTCTCTGGTTTCTGCCGATGGCTTTCCTGCCATGTCTGGACCAAAGCCAATGTTTTTGCGAACCGACATCCATTCGAATAAGGCACCTTTTTGAAAGACCATTCCACGTTCTGAACTTGGTGCTGTCACCAATTGGTTATTCAGTTGAATGGTGCCTGATGTTGGCGCTAGAAAGCCTGCCAAAATATTTAACAATGTCGTTTTACCACAGCCAGAAGGGCCAAGGACTGACATTAATTCACCATTTTTAATTTCAAGATTGATGTTCTTTAGCGCTTCAACTTGACCACCGGCTGGTAGATCGAAAGTCATGCAAATGTCGTTCATTACTAGACCGGACATAGTGATACCTTAAGAGTTGGAATGAGTTAAAAAAAGCGCGGCGAGGTTGGTCGCCACGCTTAAAATTTTAAAATAAGCTAATGCTTATTTCATCATCATTTTTGATGCAGCTTCAAGGTAACTTGTGTTTATAAGTGCATTGTAATCTGCAAGCGCTTTGATTTTGCCACCTTCTTCAAGTGTCTTCGCGCTGTTTGTTAGGTATTCGCCAACAAACTTGCCCATCCAAGCATCTGACAATTGCTCTGCAACTGTAGGGAATGCAAATACGTCGATCACAGCTGTTGTGCCAGCCATATCCATACCAGCTTCTTTAGCAATATCAGGCATCATTGAATCACGGCCTGTTGCATACCAAGCGTTCATTTCTGCAGTAACAGCAAGGAACTTTGAAAGTAGCTCAGCGTTTTCTTCGCCAAATGCAGTTGGAACTGAAGTTACGTCAAATACTTTACCAACAACTGCTTCTTTTTCTGCACCAGAAATAATTACGTTACCGTGTTCTTTCATTGTGCGAAGTGAACCGCCCCAGCCACAAGCCATTGCTAGGTCTGTGCTTGGCTGTGAGAATGCTGCCGCAGAATCTGAAGGAGCCATATCAACGATTGTTAGGTCTGATTCAGCAATGCCGAAGTGCTTCATTTGAGCAAGGAAACCAGAGTGAGCAGCAGTACCTAGTGGCACAGCAACTTTCTTGCCTTTAAGATCAGCAACATTGTCTTTTGTGATTTCTAGCTCAGAACGCACAACACAGTTATCGTTGTCTGAGTATGACACAGCAACATCAACAACTTGCAAATCTTGACCAGCAGCTGTTGCAACTAGGAAAGGTGTTACACCTTGTGAGAATGAGATGTGAACATCGCCAGAAGCCATAGCAGCTGACATTGCAGTACCTGCATCAAAAGATACCCATTTCACTGGAATGCCAAGTGCTTTTGAGTAAACTTTGTTTGCTTGAGCAAATTGGTTTGGCGTTGGCCATTCTAAGAAGTAAGCAACTGTAAGCTCTTTGATGTGGCTTCCAGCTTGCGCAACAGACGCTGTGCTTAGCATTGCTAGTGCAGCAACGCTGCCTAATAATTTAGATGTGAATTTCATTTATATTCTCCCAAGGTGTGGCCGGTATGGCCAACATTCATTTTATAATTACTGGGTGAGCTTTTAATACTCTTTCCTGTAACTATCTCGCTCCACTGATTTGTTTGCTTATAAGACAAACCTATCAGTTGCTATTAGAATACAAGCATCTCTTTGCTGATAGCGCCAGACTTGACAACACAATGAATCCAATTTTTTTGCCGTTTTTTTAGATAAATGCGTAAATTAAATGCATCGGTACTAAATGCATCAATTATTGATACTTTTTCACAAATGAACATTGAAATGATGATCGCATTATTAGGAATTTTAGACGTTTAAAGTCTCATTTTTGCACGCCAATTTTTTATTTTTTCGCATATCAAAATGGCTGAAAAATTGATTTTCAAATAAAAAGGCAAGCCAGACTTAAATGTCGGGCTTGCCTAAATTTTTTCGTTTTAAAATCGAGTGTTAAAGTTCGACTTAAAGAGCACCAGCTTGTGGGCGCATATCGCTTGCGCTTATGCCAGCCACACGAACAGGTTTTTTCATTGCATCTCTGCGGAATGGTTCACCTAGTTCTTGGTTTAGCACCACTTCAATAAAGGTTGTTTCATTACGCTTCATCTGGCCTTCAACCGCATCGCTTAGCGCTGCAGTTAGTTGGTCCATAGACGTCACCTGAACACCTTTAAGGCCACAGCCTTCTGCGATTTTTGCATATTCAACACCAAGGTTTAGCTCTGTGCCAACGAAGTTGTCTTCGAACCACAATGTTGTGTTTCTTTTTTCTGCACCCCATTGGTAGTTGCGGAAAATAACCATTGTGATTGGCGGCCAGTCGTTGCGCCCACATGCTGTCATCTCATTCATAGAGATACCAAATGCGCCATCACCAGCAAAACCAATTACAGGTGTGTCTGGGCAACCAATTTTAGCGCCCAAGATTGAAGGGAAGCCATAGCCACATGGGCCAAATAGGCCAGGGGCTAAGTATTTGCGGCCAGCTTCAAAAGTTGGGTAAGCATTACCAATTGCGCAGTTATTACCAATGTCAGATGAAATGATTGCATCTGATGGCATTGCCGCTTGAATTGCGCGCCATGCCATACGAGGTGACATACGCTCTGGCTCGCGGCCACGCGCGCGTTCATTCCAATCTGTGCCTGGATCATCATCTTCGTGATCCATTGAAGACAATTGCTGTAGCCAAGCAGATTTTGTTTGGTGAACCAAAGCTTCACGGTCTTTACGACCTGCATCGCCCGCTGTGTCATCTAGTTTAGAAAGAATTCTTTCTGCAACTGTTTTTGCATCGCCTTGAATACCAACAGCCACGGTCTTGGTTAGGCCAATACGATCTGAGTTGATGTCTACTTGAATGATTTTTGCGTTTTCTGGCCAATAATCCATGCCATAGCCTGGCAATGTAGAAAATGGATTTAGACGCGTACCAAGTGCAAGCACTACATCTGCTTTAGAGATGAGCTCCATTGCCGCTTTTGAACCGTTATAGCCAAGTGGGCCAACAGAAAGTGGGTGAGAACCTGGGAAAGCATCATTGTGCTGGTAGCCACAACAAACAGGCGCTGATAGTTTTTCAGCGAGTGCAGCAGACGCTGGAATAGCGCCGCCAATAACAACGCCAGCACCATTTAGGATAACTGGGAATTTTGCGTTTGAAAGAAGCTTAGCCGCTTCATCAATTGCGCTCTCGCCGCCTTGTGGTAATTCAAGACGCACGATTTGTGGTAGTTCGATGTCTACAACTTGTGTCCAGTAGTCACGTGGAATGTTGATTTGTGCTGGAGCACAGCCACGCCATGCTTTTTCGATCACACGGTTTAGCACTTCTGCCATTCTAGATGGATCGCGTACTTCTTCTTGGTAGCAAACCATGTCTTCAAACAATTTCATTTGTTCGATTTCTTGGAAACCACCTTGGCCAATTGTTTTGTTAGCAGCTTGTGGTGTTACCAATAGAAGAGGTGTGTGGTTCCAGTAAGCCGTTTTAACAGGCGTTACAAAGTTTGTGATGCCCGGACCATTTTGAGCGATCATCATGCTCATTTTGCCAGTAGATCTTGTGAAGCCATCTGCAGTCATACCCGCATTGGTTTCGTGCGCGCAGTCCCAAAATTTGATACCAGCTGCTGGAAAAATGTCTGAAACTGGCATCATAGCAGAGCCAATAATACCAAAAGCGTGTTCAATACCATGCATTTGAAGTGTTTTTACAAATGCCTCTTCAGTAGTCATTTTCATGGGGACGCATCCTTATATATAGGTTTTATGTGGATTTGAATTTAGTTAATTATAGTATTTCGAGTTGAGATAACCATAGAGCCAGTTACTGTTATTTATGGTGCCATAGGATTGTTTTTGGTACACTAAGTCTCATTTTCTGACAAAATTTGCTTTGCAATTTTTGCTAGTTGCTCAATGCCGGTTTCTATACGCTCTTCTGGTATGGAAGAAAAACCTAAACGAAAATGGTTTTTGTGCTTTTCTTCATCGTCGAAGAATACGCCGCCTGGTTCTATCAAAATACCATCTTCTGCAGCCCTTGCGGCCAGCACTTTACTGTCTAGCTCGGCTGGGCCTTTTAGCCACCAAGATGTGCCACCAAAGCTGCTTGTATCTGCCCAACCTGGAAAGTGCGTTTGTAGCGCTTTTCCCATTGTGTTCCATCTTGCGTGATAAGCGCGGTGTAGGCGGCCAATGAGAGTATCGTGGTGGCCAAGCGCTAGAAAGAGCGCAACCACACGCTGGTTATTGCCGGGTGGGTGGCGTAGCATTAAACGGCGTAAGGATCTTAGTTCTTGAACCAACTCTTTTGGCGCAACAATAAAGCCAAGTCTTAAACCTGGCATGAGCGATTTTGATAAGCTGCCCACATAAATTACGCGGCCTTGCTTGTCTGTTGCTTTAAGTGCTGGTGTTGGCTGGCCCAAATAGTTTGTTTCAAACTCATAATCGTCTTCAATGATAATGCCATCATTGTCATTGGCCCAGTTTAAAAGCGCCTTTCGGCGTTCTTGGCTAAGGGTCACATTGGTTGGAAATTGATGGCTTGGTGTTGTGAAAACAATGTCTGCACCATTTAGTTTTTCATCAACAATTAAGCCGTCTTTATCTACCTTTATGCTATTGATATTGTTAGTTTTTAATTTAAAAATATTTCGAGCATCTGGATAACCTGGGTCTTCCATTGCCACAACATTGCTTGGCTTTACGATAAGATCTGCCAGCAAATAAAGGGCGTTTTGTGCACCCATAGTGACGAGGATTTCATCTTTATTGGCCATGATACCGCGGCGGGGCAAAATTCTTTGGTGAATTTGCTCAATCAACATAGGATCGTCTATGTTAAAGCGATCATCTGTCCATGCATCGAGCCACTTTTTGCTCATTGATTGGCGTGCACAATCGCGCCATGCAGCTATAGGAAACAGCGCAGCATCTGATTGGCCATAAATAAAGGGATAGGGGAAGTCATGCCAGTTTTCTGGCTTTTCAATGTTAGATTGATGTGAGGGATTGTTACGAAATTTGCTTGCCCAATCAACATCGCTAATGGCTTGCACATGATCTTCATTATTAGATTTTAAGTGACTTACTATGCCCTCACGAACATCGTCTGAAACATAAAAGCCAGAACGCTCCCGCGCCTCTAAATAGCCATCTGAAGCAAGGGCTTGATAGGCGAGCATGACAGTATTTCGCGAAACTTTGAGCAGTTTTGCCATTTTGCGTGTAGAGGGCACAGGCGCACCTGGTGGCATTTGGCCTGAAAGCATGGCAGTTACCAGCATTTCGCGCACTTGGCTTTGCAGTGTGGTCATTTCCAGTCTTTCAACATGGAATAAGGATTCACGCATTTTCTATCCTTTTTAACCTGTTTTGCCCCAAAATTGCTTGGGTAAAACAAAAATTGTCATGAAAAGCCCATGACTGTGCTCGATGACTGTGCTCGATCTCTGGGCTACAGGTCTGGTGCTATTTGTCTTAATATTGCCTATTTTGGTACCACTTTGGTACTAAGGCTATGTGCTATCTTTATTCAACTGGCACTATAAGTCAATTCATGATGTGATATAGACTTATAATTGGTTAAAACATTTGTTTTGGCGCACTGTTTATAACTGTATATAATTGCAGTTTAGCGCATATAGTTTAGAAGGTTTGTACATGTCTTGTTTAGAAGTGTTTTTTGAAAAAGCTAAATTGGTGGCAGATTCAAACCAGCAGATTGCTCATATTGTTTTGCCAGAGGGCGAAGATGAGCGCATTGTTGAGGGCGCAATAAAGGTGGTTGAGCAAGGGCTCGCAAAAATTACCTTGCTTGGCAATGTTGATAAGGTTTCAGCACTCATAGCTAAAGCAGGTGGCCAGCCAGACGCCTTTAATTTGATCGATCCTAATAATGCGGCATCAAACAGTTCCATGTTGGCGCGGTTTTTAGAACTGCGCAAAGGCAAGGTGAGTGAAGAGAATGCAAAACAAGCCGTTTTAGAAACGCTTGTATTTGGTAATTTGATGGTTGAGATGGGAGAAGCTGATGGATCTATCGCTGGTGCTATTCACACAACTGGCGATACGGTTAGAACCGCTTTTCAAATAATTGGTAAGGGCGAGGGCGTCTCTTCTGTTTCTAGTTTCTTTTTAATGGGGCTAGATAAAGAGCGTCATGGACGCGATGATACGCTGGTATTTTCTGATTGCGCGTTAATGATAGAGCCAGACAGCCAGCAACTTGCTGATATTGGCATTGCTTCTGCTGACTCGTTTAAGAAAATGCTATCAATTGAGCCACAAGTCGCCATGCTTTCATTCTCGACCAAAGGCAGCGCCAAGCACAACGCCGTTACAAAGGTAGAAGAAGCGGTGCAAATAGCAAATAAAGCGCGTCCTGATTTGGCCATAGATGGCGAAATGCAATTTGATGCAGCTTTCATAAAAAGCGTTGGAAGCTCTAAAGCGCCAAACAGCAAAGTTGCTGGTAATGCCAATGTTTTTGTATTTCCAAATTTAGAGGCTGGCAATATTGGCTATAAAATTGCGCAGCGCCTTGGCGGATTAAGCGCTACTGG
>JBGCEA010000157.1:0-4557 GCA_045105915.1 Nitratireductor sp. | reverse complement strand
AGCGCCGAGCCTTCTTTGTTCATATCAAGGAAGATTTCACCAAGGCGTCCATCGTCATATTCGCCAGTGCGAAGGAAGATGGTGTTGCCGCCAATTTTTGCTTTTTGTGTGTAGCCTTTGCGGCGTGTTGGTAGCTTTTCTTGATCGCGAGATGTGCGCTGAACTTCAACCACACGCTCGATTACTTTTTGAGCTACTTTTTCTGCCGCCATGGTAGCACGTGCTGCCACTGGTGCATCTAGCATATCGTCCATTGCATCTTCGTCTTCATCATCTTCGATGAGGGAAGCGTTTAGAGGCTGAGACAGTTTTGAACCATCGCGGTATAGGGCGTTGGCTTTTAGTGCCAATTTCCAAGACAACATATATGCGTCTTTACAATCATCAACCGATGCATCGTTTGGCATGTTGATGGTTTTAGAAATTGCGCCAGAGATGAATGGCTGCGCTGCTGCCATCATACGAATGTGGCTTTCAACTGACAGCGAACGCTTGCCAATTTTGCCGCATGGTGTAGCGCAGTCAAAGATAGCTAAGTGCTCGTCTTTTACTTCTGGTGCGCCCTCTAGGGTCATTGCGCCACAAACGTGTACATTTGCCGCTTCGATTTCTTTTTTGTCAAAACCAATGGCTGACAACATATCGAATGACATGTCGTTTAGTTGCTCATCGCTCAGGCCTAGTTCTTCTTTGCAGAAGTCTTCGCCCAATGTCCATTTGTTGAACACAAACTTAATGTCAAAGGCTGCATCGCTTGCTGCGTTGATTGCTTCAATCTTTTCATCGCTAAAGCCTTTTGCTTTTAGCGTTGATGGGTTGATAGCAGGGGCTTGGTTTATGTTGCCGTGGCCAACTGCGTAAGCTTCGATTTCACCAATTTGGCTTTCTGTGTAGCCAAGTGTGCGTAGTGCTGCTGGCACTGCACGGTTGATGATTTTGAAGTATCCACCGCCAGCTAGCTTTTTAAATTTCACAAGTGCGAAATCTGGCTCAATGCCGGTGGTGTCGCAGTCCATAACAAGACCAATTGTGCCTGTAGGCGCAATTACGGTTGTTTGGGCGTTGCGGTAGCCGTTTTTATCGCCAAGCTCTACTGCTCTGTCCCATGCGCTAATGGCATGTTCAACCAGCTTTTTGTCTTTGCATGAAGCGTGGTCTAGTGGCACTGGGCTTACTGCCAATGCTTCGTAGCCATCTGCTTTGCCGTGGGCTGCGCGTTGGTGATTGCGCATTACGCGCGCCATGTGTTTTGCATTTGGTTTGTAACCTGGGAAAGTGCCAAGTTCGCCCGCCATTTGCGCAGATGTTTCATAGCAAATACCTGTCATGATCGCTGAAATAGCGCCACAAATTGCGCGTCCTTCATCGCTATCGTAGGCAATGCCTGATGTCATTAGAAGGCCGCCGATATTGGCAAAGCCAAGACCCGTTGTGCGGTAGTCGTATGAGCGCTGTGCAATTTCTTTTGATGGGAATTGCGCCATGAGAATTGAAATCTCAAGAACGATCATCCAAAGACGACAAGTATGCTCAAATGCGTCTACGTCAAATGCTAGCTGATCTTCATTTGTTGCTTTTGCTTGATCGCGAAATTGAAGCAAGTTGACTGATGCCAAGTTACAAGCCGTATCGTCAAGGAACATATATTCAGAGCAGGGGTTTGATGCACGAATAGAACCAGATTCTGGGCATGTGTGCCAGTCATTCATGGTTGTGTTGTAGTGCAAGCCCGGATCTGCAGACTGCCAAGCGGCTGTGCCGATTTTTTCCCATAGATCGCGTGCGTTGATGGTTTTCATAACCTTGCCATCTTTACGCGCTGTTAGGTCCCAATTGTCATTTGCTTCAACTGCACGAAGGAATTCGTCTTTGATTGAAACAGAGTTGTTTGAGTTCTGACCAGCCACTGTAAGGTAGGCTTCAGAATCCCAGTCTGTGTTGTAGACCGGAAATTCGATGTCTGTGTAGCCTTGTTTTGCCAGCTGAATAACGCGCTGAATGTAGTTTTCAGGCACAGAATTCTTTTTGGCGCTGCGAATTTCGCGCTTTAGGGCTGTGTTGATAGATGGATCGAAGCAATCATCGCCATTGCCTTCGCAATTAATGCAGGCTTTCATAATAGCGTTCATGTGTTTGGAAACAACTTTAGAACCCGTCACAATGGCCGCAACTTTTTGCTCTTCTTTCACTTTCCAGTCGATATATTCTTCAATATCTGGGTGGTCGATGTCTACCACAACCATTTTAGCGGCACGTCTTGTTGTGCCACCAGATTTGATTGCGCCAGCCGCGCGATCACCAATTTTTAGGAAGCTCATAAGGCCAGAAGATTGACCACCACCAGATAATGGCTCGCCAGCACCTCTGATGTAAGAGAAGTTAGAGCCTGTACCTGAACCGTATTTGAACAAACGTGCTTCACGTGTCCAAAGGTCCATAATGCCACCTTCATTTACCAGATCATCGCCAACTGATTGAATAAAGCAAGCGTGTGGCTGCGGGTGCTCGTAAGAAGATTTTGATTTTGTTAGTTTGCCTGTTTCAAAGTCAACATAGTGGTGACCTTGGGCAGGGCCGTCAATGCCATAAGCCCAGTGTAGGCCTGTGTTAAACCATTGAGGGGAGTTTGGCGCGATGCGCTGTGTGCAGAGCATGTAGCATAGCTCGTCAAAGAAGGCTTGTGCATCTTCTTCTTTGTCGAAGTATCCACCTTTCCAGCCCCAATACGTCCATGTGCCTGCTAGACGGTTGAAAACCTGTCTTGCATCCATTTCTGAAGTTGTGTGCTCTACTTTGTCTTTGATTTTTTTAAGTGCTGCTTCATCTGCAACTGAGCGCCACAAGAAAGAAGGAACTGAATTTTCTTCTACGTTCTTTAGGGCTTTTGGAACGCCTGCTTTTCGGAAGTATTTTTGAGCAAGAATATCGCTCGCTACTTGGCTCCAGTTAGCTGGAACTGCAATGTCTTCTAAACGAAATACAATAGACCCATCTGGATTCTTAATTTCACTGGTTGCCTTGCGAAACTCAATACCCTCGTAAGGTGATTTGCCTTTAGTGGTAAACCGCCGCTCAATATGCATTAATTCTTCCTTCCAAAACTTCTTCTTTGACCAAGCTTTTTGCTCTTTGGCTATGCTTGGTAGCAATATCTATATCTAGTGTTGAAATTCCCTGCGAATTTCAACGTCCACTCAACTCAACGCTCTAGTTTTCACTAGTATTCAAACTGTTTTTTTACTCAGCTTGGACGAACGCTCTCATAGTCGTAGTCCAGCAATTTATCTTGGGTTTTTGACCAAATAACCGCATTTTCGGTTGTTTTAATCAGTAGAACCCAAGTTTAGGCGATGAGTAACATTTGCCTATTTAAGATCGAATAAAAACTATCAGTGGATGCATTACGAGTTTGGCGAGCTCATTTGGAGGGTTCCAAGAGCTCTAAAATCGATCCGCTAAAAAGCGAAACAGACGCCATATCGATTTTCATGCTTCGATAGTCAATGTACTGTATATTGTGGTTATGATAACCGCAACATACTAAATATTGATTAATTGGTAAAAAAACTGCTTATCCGCAATTATTTTAAACCGAGTTTTTATTCCCCAAAAAATTCTTAATTAAATGCAAGAAATTCAAAACTAATTTTGAACCAAGCGCATTTTGTACAAGTGCTAATGGGCTGAAAAAGTCCGCAAAACATGGCATCGCGAAACGAGTTTCGCGAATTATCTAAATAATTTAAATAATAGGCTAAAAAGAACGAAGTGCCTTACATAATGTGGAAGTTGTCAATAATCCCCAACAACAAATATAGAATAGTCTGACTCGCTTTTTATCGTCAAGCGCTAGTTATGATTAATCTTACAAATACTACATATTGTATGTATGTGTGGAAAGCGGGTATAACTTTTTTAATTTATAAAGGTATGTTTTTTCAGTGCTTTGCAGAGAAAAATAAATATTGAATGTCTATTTCATACCCTCTATATTTTTATTTTCAGCATTTAAGAAAATGCGACTGTGCATAAGTGTTGTGTGGTCTTTGCGCATTCAAAAACCCGTTTTTTTCTCGCTAGTCTCATTAATTGTTCAAATAGTGTCTGCTGGAGTGAAGTTTAGCGCTTTGGGGTAAGCATTTGTTAGCGCTTATCCCATAGTTTTGAAGGGAGAATTAGAACTAAATAAGTGGGCACTGCATGTTTGAATTGGAAAATAGCCAGCAAAAGAGAATCGTAGCGCTTTCAAGCGCTATATTGGTTTTCATGCTTTATAGCTTATACAATCTGTCACTCGAGTTATTTAATGGCTGGCAGTTTTTGGGTTTTGCTCATAATCCAAAAGTTTCTTTACAAATCATCACTTATATTCTTGTGTGCGCAGTAGTTGTACACTTAGCAGCGCGCTCTTTTATAGATCATAGAGAGTTGAAGCATCGCAGCATTCATGATGGCTCTACAGGGCTTGGCAATGAAAAGAAGTTGATTGCTGATTTGGAAGCTGAAAAGAAAGCCGGCAATATTGAAACTAAAGCGACCTTATTTAAAGTCTATATT
>JBGCEA010000156.1:0-6053 GCA_045105915.1 Nitratireductor sp. | reverse complement strand
GTGCCATGAGTGCTGGGTCATGTTTCAGCTCAGGTATTGTATCGAGAAGTCTGTTATTGCCTTTTATATCTTTGAATCCATAATTCGCATCGCCATCTTTGCGTATTACGCCGACACCTCCATATGGAATAGTCTTATGTTCGTGTTTCAACGATAGATAGTTTCTGTGACCTGCTGGCATAATGGGTACTCAAGAGATAAGAGTCTGAAGATTTTAACCTGATTATACCCGCTTTTGCCCAATGGCACATTTTCTCTATCAGGAATGGCCGCTTTATGGAATTTGGAGAGTATAGATGATTGATACAAAATTGGTGCTTTGTCTCAATACGGTTAATTGAGACATGGCTGGGAAATTTTCGGTAGTGAAATTCCACAAATATTCGCTTCGTGCCCTTTGCTGCTATTCAAAACAAATAAGATTGATTCTCAACTAGCTCAATAGCGGTAATTAAGAATATCATCGATATGTACAGGATTGTGAACTTCACATAAAATTCATCCATAAAGCACATAAAGTTATGACCCTGTAACTCAGATTTAATAATTACAGGGTCTAGACCCATATTCTGGGCCGAGATGAAAGACCTATTTGTCAATACGCTTCATCTGATCGAGAGGACTGCATACATTTTTATGATCAGGTGTGATGTGTGTATAAATCATGGTGGTTTCGATATTTTTATGTCCCAGGAGCGTTTGAATTGTACGGATATCAGTACCTGACGCAAGCAAATGACTGGCAAAGGACCTGGAAGCGGAAGGATATTTATTATAAAGTGCATTAGGCATAGGTGCATAGCCATTTCCCTGAAGTAAATCCGACTTATGAAGTTGAGCAACCTTGATGAGATGATTCTGCAACAATGGGATCAAAGCGCTGGGTAATATTGTCGCTCTGTCCTTATTTCCTTTGGCTGCACGGACCGTAATAGAACGGAGGTCAAAATCAATATCTTTGACCCGTAAGGTCATGCATTCACTGATTCGAAGTCCTGTACCATAAATCAGCTCCGCCATGAGATGCGTAGTACCACTCATGTGGGCAAAAGTCGCTTCCACTTCCTTGACTGACATAACCACCGGTATGGATTTATAACTTTTTATTCTTTGTAGGTTATCTAAATCAGGCAATTCCTGTTTTAATATCTCACGATATAAAAAAGCAATAGCATTGAGTGCACCAGACTGAGTGCTGGCAGAGACTTTACGTTTAATCGCCAAGTGGTTTAGGTAAGATTCAATTTCTTGTTTACCCATATCCTTGGGATGCCGCTTGCCATGATAAAGTATGAATTGTCTAATCCAATAAATATAAGATTTCTCCGTTTTTGGACTAAAATGTTTGCGACGGCATGTGTTTCTGACTTGATCGAGTAATCGAGGCTTTTTAAATTGAGTATCAGGACCCCATAATTATCTCCAAAAAGTCCCATTTTACCGAGGTCACGATGTTGTTAAAATGTATAACAGGAAAATAATTTCTATATTATTGAATTTAAATATGATTTAAGCTATAAAAAGAACTCAATTATAAATGTATAATGGGACGAAAGGTCTCGTTAATAACACTGTTAGAATGCACAGGGAATGCGAACATGAAACGAATCTTTATACCTACTCAGACCGGCACTGATTGGCAACGCCTGCTTGGTAAGCCCAAACTCCATTGGAAAAAGGGGCGCTCTGCAATGTCGGCTGCTGCGTGTTGGGAAGATTCCGATCCGGATCTTCCTGCCGAAGTCCAAGCCGTGCTTGAGTCCGGCAATGAACCAGCAATATCGGGTTTGGAACTACTGGCCGCGATTCCCGAATGGGAAGTCGCTTTGCCAGGAGGTAATACGGCTTCTCAGACTGATGTTATGGCATTTACTCGCAATTCCGAGGGATTGGTAATAGTTGGAGTCGAAGCGAAAGTAGATGAAACGTTTGGTCCAACGTTAGAAGAGAAGAAAGCCAATGCTACCGGAGAGCAATTGGACCGTATTGCGTATCTTGAAGCCGAGCTAGGCCGCGACGTACCATTCGCGAATACAGTTCGATATCAGCTACTTCATCGGTCGGTGTCCGCTCTCCTGACCGCTAGAGCATTTCATGCACCAGTTGCAGTGATGCTGGTACATTCATTCAGCCCTGAGTCAGCATGGCGTAGTGATTTCTCCGCATTCTGTGAAGAAATGCGTTGCCAGTTGCTGAGCCCAGACCTGTTTGAGGCGCCCAACATAAAGGGAGTACGCTTGATTTTCGGCTGGTGTAAAGGCAATGAAAAGTATCTTGAAACGGAGTTGCCAAGTGCGTTCTAACAAGGCACTCGTTCGGACGCAAACTACGCTGCGCTCCGTTTGCGCCGCATAGCTTGGTCGTTCTGAACTACCGCTTATTAATTTATCTCGTTAGTTTGTAAATTGCGTTGAACTGCCGAAAAGTCTCATCAAGACCAGTTCACAGGTGAAATTAAAAAATCTTTAATACAAATATCCGTAGTCGTCTCATACCAGCTATTCGGCATTTATTCGTGGCTAACGTACTATAGTAAAAAACGGCTATTTTTTGTCATTGTTTCGAAGGAGCCTCAATCACTTTACTATTATAATTTTTAAATTTTAAACCAGTTTTATTAGACTGATTCTCTCAATTTTCTTAATTCTGAAGGGTATTTTCCTGTTTCATTGAAGTAAGCCCGTGAAAAGTTAGACACAGTGGAATAGCCAATCATTCTGGCGATTTGAGAAACTTTCAGGTCAGTACTTATGAGCAGTTTATCCGCATGAAAAATTCTTCTGTTTGCTAATATTTGCGAATAGCTTGTACCCATCTTTGACAATAAACGATTTAGTGTTGAAATACTCATACCCAGTTCATGTGCCAATAGTTCGCGGGATATTTGTGAACTCCATATCTGCCGATCTATCATATCTTCAATGAGCATCTTACTTTGTTGAAGTTTTTGTGTTGATAAAATGTTTTTTGTTGGTGGAAACCTTGGAGTAAACTTTAGTAACTCATTTTCTATTCTGACTTCTGTTCGTGACCACCCCCAATCAATTGAAACGCTTTCCCATTCAGCTGGCAAATGAACAGGTTTATCTCTGGTGGCAATACGAATGTGACTGGGCAGCCAATCACCTGGGGCACAAAGCCTGACTATCTGTATGATAAATGATATTACATATTGCTCGGCAATCCAGCCAGCATTGTGTTTCCATGGTAATTCCCTGGTGAACCAGATATCTCCATTCTTCTTTAATAATTGATACTCACAGTTATCCGACTCATTAACTACATCCTTAATAAGGATATCCAATATTTCTTTTAATGATTGTCCTTTAACGACATTCAAATCACCTAACTGCCCGGTTTGATTCACTGGATGATCAAGCGCAGTATAATAACCATATAAATCACATTGACAGGTTTGACTGACCAGAACTACAAAATCCCAAAGTACAGGTTCACCAATGACTCCTTCACCAGATTTCACAGCTTCTAATGGTAGACCGGTTTGTTTAGCCAGTTTATTAACTGGCGCACCCAGTCGCCTGGCCGTATTGATAAAAGGTCGAGCCTGATGTGCTCGAATGAGACTTATCCTTTTTTTATTCATGGTTAATAAATTTAATAAAATAAATTTGCATTGAACCAAAATGATAACAAATTTTGTTATAGAATTGTGATTCAAAGTGTTTAACTTAAGCTGTACAGACCATGGAGAGATTTATGAAACGTTTGTTTTTCGCTTTTCTAGTTGCAAGTTTTATAGCTGGTACTTGTCAAGCCAGTTTAGATTCTAAAGTCTGGCCTGCATCAGATAAGGCCAAACAATTCGTCAAGGATGCTGTGGTGATTGGTTTTCTTGCCAGTCCATATGGTGCTGGATGGACCGAAAACAAGCAGTTGCTGGACTATTTTGAAGAATCACGTCAGGCAGGGATTACCGGTCATGATATGACATTAACTGCTGCATCAATGAACTTTAGCGAACTGCTTGACCAGCACAAGCACTATCGTCAAGCGATGGCGGAACAGCCTGATAAATATACCTTTGTGAGAAGTATTCGTGACATTGAGCATTCGCATATCAAAGGCAAGACTGCAGTCATTTGGAACTCGCAGACAGCCACCATCCTTGAAGAAGATCCTGGTCGCATGGCAATCCTCAAAGAAATGGGTATGGCCAGCATGATCCTTGCCTACAATGACCGTTTCCGTACTGGTTCTGGTAGTCTTGTGGGTTGGAAGGGTCAAGATGATGGTTTGACCGCCTGGGGTCATACCGTTATTGATCAACTGGTTAAATACGGCATCCTGTTGGATCTGAGCCATACGGGAAATAAAACAGCCACTGATGCAATGGATTACATGGAAAAGACATACCCTGGTGTGCCCTGGATTTATTCCCACTCACTGCCAATTGGCTTGTACAAAAATGAGAAGAATGCGACACCCAGAGGATGTTACCGCAACATCACTGATGAAGAAGCGATCCGGACTGCAAAGAGCGGCGGCTATGTTTCACCGACCTTTACTGAGTGGATGATGGATGGCATTTGGCCAGATGATATTACCCCAAAACAGGCAGCCGACATGGTTGACTACTACGCTAAACTGGTCGGTGTCGATCATGTGGGAATTGCTTCAGACGACATGTTTTCAACGGAGAATGTTCTCAAGTTCGCCAAGGCTAATGCTGCTGCTTACGACGATGATGGTTACATGGTTAATGCTTTCGATAAAGGTGCTACCGATAGCGGTATGCTCGCCAGAATTCTGCCTGCCATTACCGACGAGTTGTGGGAACGTGGCTACTCTAATGAGGATTTAGCAAAGATCTACGGTGGCAATAAAATGCGTGTTTATCAGCAGGTCTGGGAAGGTGTGCCGCCCGAGCAGCACATCAAAGACTACGCAGAGCGTGTAAAACTACGTAATGAATTGCGTGTACATTATATGTCACGATAAAGACGATTTGGATGAGAGAGTCAATACTGATTTGTCTCATCCAATATAGTTGAGTTAATGACCTTCATTAAGGCCCCTGGGTTTGCCTTTGTTTGTTCATGAACCAGTACTTTTCCATCAGAGTTGAGCAGGCAAATATAGATAATTTTGGTATGCAGGTCGATTCCGCAATAATATGGGTGTTTTTTAGTGTAAAATTGCATTTGAGTCTTCTCCGTTATTAAAAAATTGCCTTTTCATCATACCGTGAGACGGAGTGATGAAGCGAGAAGGCTCAATTAGTATCAAGGCGCTACACCCGACTAAAAACCGCGATGCGGTTTTTAGTCGGGTGAGCTTGGTCGTTATACCTATTAGGCGGCAATTAGAGGGTCAGCACTGCCGAATGAAAGTACATTTGGTTTTCTGAATTTATGGATACGAGAGTTAGAGAATTGGCCTATGACTTATGGCAAAATCGCGGTAGAGAGCATGGCAACCATGAAAGCGATTGGTTTGCCGCTAAAAAGATAATGGTCAACTCCAAGAAACTGGCCGGAATTCATACTAGCAGTGGTTATGACATCGTGTCTGTGGACATGATCAAAAGCCAGTTAGCCATATCACACGCAGGCATAGATGAGTTCTTTATGCCGCACAACATATGGATAAGGATTAACATGGCCTGCGATGCGGTTTTTCAATTTGATCAAAATCGAAAACTCCATTTTGGCGATGGGTTTATTAACACCTGTTATCGCGTATTTAATGACGACACGATAACGCGAATTTCTGACGATAGCCATTTTCCATATAGGGACCTTACCCAGTTCCGGTTGAAAATAAGAACAATCGCGGAGAGGTATGCCGCAAATGTCATCATTCCGCCCCCACTATTTTATTATTCCAGCCCCTTTAGCCTCGAAATATTAGATGGCGTACACCGAGTACTCGCCTTACGGCTTGTATCGGAGGCAGTGACCGAATTCGGAGAAAGTGTCCCATTGTGGATTGGTTTCAACCGATATCATAGTAGTGCCGAAGTGTTGGCGTACCACCTCTGGCTACATAAAATTAGCAGGCTTTATCAAGTATCTTAAACTGATTTGAATGGA
>JBGCEA010000155.1:0-2545 GCA_045105915.1 Nitratireductor sp. | reverse complement strand
CAAACGGTACGCCTTTTCCAATAGGAGTCGCTTAATGGCACGTCAATTTATTTATCATATGTCTGGTCTTTCAAAGACTTATGGCACAAAAAAAGTGCTTTCTGATATTCATCTTTCTTTTTATCCAGATGCCAAAATTGGTATTTTGGGTCCAAATGGCGCTGGTAAGTCTACCATTTTGCGCATTATGGCTGGCCTAGATAAAGAGTATACAGGTGAGGCATGGCTTGCAGAGGGTGCAACGTGCGGATATCTGCCACAAGAGCCAAAGCTAGATGAGAGCAAAACAGTTTTTGATAATGTGATGGAAGGCGTTGCTGAAAAGAAAGCAATTCTTGATCGTTATAACGAATTGATGATGAATTATAGCGATGAAACAGCCGATGAAGGTGCAGCGCTACAAGACCAAATAGACTCTCAAAATTTATGGGATTTAGAAAGCCAAGTTGAAATGGCGATGGAAGCATTGCGCTGCCCGCCTGGTGATAGCACGATTGAAAACTTGTCTGGTGGTGAGTTGCGTCGTGTTGCGCTTTGTAAATTGCTTTTAGCAAAGCCAGACTTGTTGCTGCTCGATGAACCTACTAACCACTTAGATGCGGAAACAATTTCGTGGCTTGAGAAGCATTTGCGCGAATATACTGGTTCTGTGCTTATGATTACGCACGATAGATACTTCCTTGATAATGTGACCGGTTGGATTTTGGAATTGGATAGAGGTACTGGTATTCCTTATGAAGGCAATTACACTTCTTATCTTGAAGCTAAACAAAAGCGCTTGAAGCAAGAAGGCCGCGAAGAAGATGCACGCCAAAAAGCACTTGCAAGAGAAGCTGCTTGGATGGCTTCTTCTCCAAAAGCACGCCAAGCAAAGTCTAAAGCACGTATCAATGCATATGATGAATTGGTGAAATCTGCCAATGATGCAAAAGTGAGCGATGCGCAGATCATTATTCCTGCTGGTGAGCGTTTGGGTAATGTTGTTATTGAAGCTGATAAGGTTTCAAAAGGTTATGGCGATAAATTGCTCATAAATGAGCTCGAGTTTAAACTACCACCAGGTGGTATTGTGGGTATTATTGGCCCCAACGGCGCTGGTAAATCGACCCTGTTTAAAATGATTACAGGTGTAGAGCAGCCAGATAGCGGAACCTTTACAATTGGTGAAACGGTTAAGCTTGGTTATGTCGATCAAAGCCGTGATGCATTAGATGGCAAGAAAACCGTTTATGAAGAAATTTCTGGCGGTAATGAAATTATCAAAATTGGTAAGCACGAAATGAATGCGCGCGCGTATTGTTCGTCTTTCAACTTTAAGGGCGGTGATCAGCAACGGCCTGTTGGCACGCTTTCTGGTGGTCAGCGTAACCGTGTGCATTTGGCTAAAATGCTAAAAGAGGGCGGTAATGTTGTTTTGCTCGATGAGCCAACCAACGATCTAGATACAGAGACATTGGGTGCACTAGAAGAAGCACTTGAGAATTTTGCTGGCTGTGCCGTGGTGATCTCACACGATCGTATGTTCTTAGACCGCTTGGCGACACACATTTTGGCTTTTGAAGGTGAAAGCCATGTTGAATGGTTTGAGGGCAACTTTGAGGACTATGAAAAAGATAAGATACGTCGTTTGGGCCCTGAAAGCGTGAACCCAAAACGCGTTACTTATAAGCCTCTTACCAGATAGAGCATATAGCAGTTTATTACTGTATTTTGACAATTTAAACGACCAGGCATGAAAATGCTTGGTCGTTTTTTGTTTGGGCGCACTTTTTTACCAAATTGCCCTGTAAATCTGGAATAGATTACTTTTTGTCTGTTTTTATCATAAAAAGTGCTTGTTTCGTTTGTTGGGCTCCTTGGGGCTGTGATATTAATTAAACGAATCAGTTGTTGCGGGTTGAGTTACAACCTGAGGCTGTATTTATTTTGATGCGTTCAAAGTGTCATGCCGGTGTAAAGGCATTGTTTGATTTCAAAAACTATTGGTGGCGATGGTCTTTGGTGAATTAATCACCAAGACTTTTTGGTGATTGAGATGATTGGCGACACAAGACATGTCAGCTGGTTTTTTCTAGCAGTTAGGTAGGAATATCCTGTCTAACTTAGATAAATATCGGCTCATTTTTGAAATGCAATGTACTGAAAACCTTGGCTTTTCAGCGATAGCAGCTCTGCGCCCAAAATTTACTAAGAAACTTCCTAAGCTACCTAAATTATTTACGCTCTCCAGCGCATTATTTCTGTTTTCCTCGCAAGCATCATTTGCTCAGCTCGTAAACACAGCCACAGTGACAGGGGTTCCAGCCACCGGAACACTTGCGCCTGCAACTGCAACAGAGTCTGTTGATCTTGAAGATCTCGCGCCAAGTTTTTCTATAACCAATACGCCAAATACAACTTCTATGAGTGGCGTTGGTACAATTAGCTACGCAATTAATATTGATAATACGGGCAATCAAAGTCTCACATCGCCTTCGCTTAGCACAAGCCTTACGCAAAATGGCTCTACCTACACGCTTACCAGTGGTGCTACTTTTGTGCCTGC
>JBGCEA010000154.1:0-4907 GCA_045105915.1 Nitratireductor sp. | reverse complement strand
ACCCACGCTTTAAAGCACGCCAAGGCTAAGTTTGATCTAGCAATGCACCTTAGCATTGCCTGTTCACAAATTTTTGCATTTGACCTTATACAAAACAGTACTAATGTATTTGTATGAGGTTTTTTTGCGTTCAAACAACATTTATTCTTATTGCTGTTACGGCTTTTATAAGCTTTAGCCCAGTTGCTGCAAATGCGCAGAGCGCAAAAGACAGCTTAAATTCAAGTTCAGGCATTAGTTCAGGCATTAGCTCGGCCAATAGTGTTGAAAGTGCCACCAGCTTAAAACAAAAGCGGTTGGATGATTTATTTGGCTCTTTGGCAAATGAGGCTAAAGCACCAAGTGCAAAACGTATTTCTGATAAAATTTGGGATGAGTGGTTAGATTCTGGCTCGAAAAGCATTGATCTGCTTATGTCACAAGCGCGAAAGGCTGTGGGCACCCAAAAAGAGGGCTTTGCCTTAGATGTTTTAGACCAAGTTATTACCCTTGCGCCCGAATTTGCAGAAGGGTGGAACTTTCGAGCGACAGTTCACTATAAGAAAAAAGATTTTGGACGCTCTTTGGCAGATATTGAGCAGACGCTAAAGTTAGAGCCGCGCCATTTTGGTGCGCTTGCTGGCCTTGCAGCCATTTTGAACCAATTGGGCAAG
Organism: Nitratireductor sp.; assembly: GCA_045105915.1. Classification (GTDB taxonomy): domain Bacteria; phylum Pseudomonadota; class Alphaproteobacteria; order Rhizobiales; family Rhizobiaceae; genus Salaquimonas. The sequence goes on along the minus strand of JBGCEA010000154.1, from coordinate 4,254 downwards.
CAAGAAAAAGCTTTGCAAACATGGCAAAAGGTATTGGAAATTTATCCTGCAAATGCGGCGGCACAAAAAGAAGTTATAAGGCTTGTAGAAGCCACCTTTGGCGAAAAGGTGTAAATTTCTTAATTTGCTTGGCTGTTAATTTGGCCAGTCTCGGTTAGGCGCACCATCCAGCTTTCGCGGTTTGAAGTATCAATTTCAAAATAGCCAGTTTTTTCATAGCCTCTTGCAAAGCAATCTTTTACGCCATCAATCTTAAATTCTTGATCGGCTGTACACATAAAAATATCGCCGCGCCATTGTCCGCCAAGATCGGCATCTTCTGCGTAGATATAATAAAAGCGAGAGTTTAGATCACCTTCGAGCAATGATGCGCAAGTCTCGCCCGGAATTTGCCACCAGCCTTCAGTCGACCAATTGCCTTCATTTGTGTAGCCCAGTGAAACGCCCACTAGACTTTTTGTGTCATTACATACCCTAAAGTCTGCTTTTGCCACTTGTGGCACAAAAAGTAGTGGGGCCAATAATGAGAATAAAAAATAGTAACCTGCGAGCTTCAAGCCAAATATTCCTTGGATAATCGTATAATTAAGCGATTCAAAACTAGATACTTAGTTCCTTTTGGCTGAGGGAGTTAAGCGTGTCAATTGTCTTGAACTATTTACATGTTTAGTTGTTCGCTTTCATATTTAAAAAATCTGACTATAAGATGGCAAGGAAATTGTAGCGATCGTTTGAATATGTTTGAGCCTGTAGAAATTATTGATGGTGATTATAGCAAAGGCTTAGTTTTGCTTTGCGACCATGCCAGCAATGCACTGCCAAAAGAATATGGTGATTTGGGCATTGGCGTTGGCGAATTTGAACGCCATATTGCATATGATATTGGCGCGCGCGCACTCACTGTGGGGCTTGCTAGGGTGCTTGGTGTGCCTGCGGTTTTGTCTTGTTTTTCTAGATTGTTGATTGACCCAAATAGAGGGTTTGATGATCCAACTCTTGTGCGCCAACTCTCTGATGGCACTATTATTCCAAGCAATTATCCATTGTCTAGTGAAGAGCTGTTAAAGCGCCAGACACAATTTTATGCGCCTTATCGCGGGGCAATTGATGCGGCTTTACAAAAGGTGAGGGCGACAAGCACTATACCTGCCGTATTTTCAGTGCATTCTATGACACATAAATGGAATGAAACATTGCGCCCTTGGGAAGTTGCGCTGTTGTGGGATAAAGACCCGCGCATGGTGACGCCTTTGTTTCAAATACTTGGTCAACAACATGCACATTTAACTGTTGGGGATAATCAACCCTATGATGGCGCATTGATTGGCGATACGATGTACTCTCATTGCACGATGAATGGCTATGCACATGCTTTGCTTGAGGTGAGACAAGACTTGTTATCTAAACCAGAAGATATTGAGGGCTGGGTAAATATTTTTGCGCCAATGCTTGAAAAAGTGAATGCAATGCCCGACATACATGAAGTTAGAAAATATGGCTCGCGCACCGGTTTGGCGAGCGAATAAAGTACAGGATTTTATCATGGATGAACAAACGCAAATAGAATTGGAAGCAGCGGCCTTTAGAAGGCTGAAAGCGCATTTTCAAAGCCGCACAGATGTTCAAAATATAGACATGATGAACCTTGTTGGCTTTTGCAGAAACTGTTTGTCGAATTGGTATAAAGAAGCGGCAGATGAAAAGGGTATTGAACTTTCTAAAATGCAATCGCGTGAATTATTTTACGGTATGCCATTTGATGAGTGGAAAGAAAAATATCAAACAGAGGCAAGCGCTGAACAAAAAGAACAATTTAAGAAATCACATACTCACAAATAGAATCAGGTTATACAGATTTAAAAGGTGAAGTTTTCATCTCTTGAATAAGTTGAAATTAGTAGGAATTATTATGTCAGACATTGGTGTTGCAAAAGAACAATTGAAATCAATCATCGAGCGCATTGAGCGTTTGGAAGAAGAGAAAAAAGCCATTAGTGACGACATAAAAGATGTGTTTGGTGAAGCTAAGGCAAATGGTTTTGACACAAAAGTGTTGCGCCAAGTTGTGCGTTTGAGAAAACAAGATATGGCTGAGCGTGAAGAGCAAGAAACAATTAGAGACTTGTATCTGCACGCACTTGGCATGTTGCCAGATACAAATGGCGATGAAGCTGAACCTTCAGCTTAGACTTAACTTAGTCTTTTAAAATCTATTGAACGTTTTGGCTTAGCTTAGCAAAGTCTTTAAAGACAATTGCTTTGCCTGAGAAGCTGCGCGTATTTGTTGGCGTGATATTGCTTCTAAAGCCTTCTTTGAACACCGCAGTTGGGGCGTTACGTATAACGTTGCGCCCATAAGCTGGTGCTTGCACGTCGCCTAAATCTTCGATGCTAACGTTGCTTGCCATTGCATATAGACCAATTTGGCTTGTGTTTTCTTGAGGGGCTGAAAGCTTATCTAGTGAAACAGTGCGATTGCCCAATTGTGTATTGTTTCCAATATTGTTCACATCATTGATGAATGTTTCAACTGCGTCTTCTTGCTGTAGTGCTGCTAATTCTATGTTGCTCGCATTATTATCTACTACGCTCGGGTTTAGGGTTTCAATAAACCTAGGATTTGGCGTTGGCAGAGGAATGTTTGCATTGTTTGCAATGTCTATTGGTGCGCCTGGTTCAAGTATTTCAAGTTCAGGCTTGTTCACGTTTAGGGCGGCATCTAGTGCTTGCTCTGCATTTTGGCTTGCGTTTTCTGATGCTAGGGCAAGTGTTGTAGAAGGCTCTATGACTGATGGTGTTTGAGGCTTTAAAATTGGCGCAGCAATTTCGATCGCCTGATTGGCAGTCGTAATTGGTTCTACAATTGGAGCCTCAGTCGGTGTTTCTGCAACTTGCGGTTTATTCGTCTCTTCATTTTGCTTTGCTTGGTTACGAAGATTTGAAATGTCATTTGGCGTTAAGGCTGGTTGGCCTGCGCTATTTAGCGGCTCTTCATTTGGCTTAGTATCTAAGCTTGCCACAACAATTACGTCTTCGTTTTGTGTTTTTGTTTGCAAGCTTGGACGAGCCGTTGGCACAGGTATACCAAGCGCTAATTGCTCAGAAACAGGCTCTGTAACGGGTGCAAGAATTTCAGCTTCGGCCACTTCGATAGGTGTTTGCACTTCTTGTTTTACCGGCTCTAAAATTGGCGGTTCTACTGTTTGAGCTTCTGCTACTTCAATAGCCGCAGGTTCTCGTGTTTCAGCTGCTGGTGCTGTGTTTACAGCAACAAGTGTGTTGCGCGGCGAAAACTCAGGCACAGGTACTTGTCTGCTTGCTAAAACAATGAATGGGTCTTGCTCTGGCACTTCTGGTTTAGTTGGGGCTATTGGCTCAACGCTTTGGCTTGGCGTTGGCGCTGTAATAGATAGCGGGCCTGTTACCTCAACTGGGCTTCCGCCTGTGCCAATAACTGGCTTGATAACAGGTTTTGGTGTTGGCGGCTTTATTGTTGGAGCTTTTACGCTTTTTACTGCGCGCGGCAAGGCTGTTGTTTGTCCTTCATCTTCTTGTTCGTCTGCGCGTGTATTTGCTGCGATACGCTGGAAGAAGTTTAGCTCTTTTTTGGTGGTTGTTGGAACACTTTTGCCAGAGGCCTTGCGCTTTTTATATTCAGCAACTGCCGTTTTGTATTTTGAAAGTGGCTTGCCATCTTTTGGCACGTGCATGGTTTTTCCTTTTGGAAAAACGGCAACCAATTGCTTGCGGCTCATGCGTGGCCAGTGGCGAACACTGCCTGTATCAAAGTGAACAAATGGGCTGCCCGAGCGCGGATAATAGCCCACGCCGCCAACGCCCATTTTTAGGCCAATGTCTCTTAGCTTCGAAATTTTTACATCTGGTAGGAAAAAGTCTAGCGCTCTACCTAGTGTATGTTGGCTTTTTTTAGCCTGACCGCCACCGCGTTTTCTAAGCGATTCATTTGTTTTTGGTGATCGATAGCCAGAGACAACATGGATGTATTTTTTTGAACCAGATCTGCGATAAGCTTCCCATATTAGATCGAGAAGTTTTGGGTCCATTTTTGTGGGTTCATTGCGACGCCAATCACGAAGTGCCCAGTTAATTTTCTTAAGGCCTGCTGCCACATATCGCCCATTCTTATAATAGGTAACCGTGTTCTTTTCGCCTGTATGAAGGAAGTATAGCTTGAGTGATTTTGTTTGAGCAAAGGCGCTATTTGAAGCTGCTGTAAGACACACAAAAATAGCC
>JBGCEA010000153.1:0-7367 GCA_045105915.1 Nitratireductor sp. | reverse complement strand
TTAAGGCCTGCTGCCACATATCGCCCATTCTTATAATAGGTAACCGTGTTCTTTTCGCCTGTATGAAGGAAGTATAGCTTGAGTGATTTTGTTTGAGCAAAGGCGCTATTTGAAGCTGCTGTAAGACACACAAAAATAGCCGCAAAAAGACATGCATAGGCAAGCATACTTTTGCGTTTTGTAGATAAGCTTAAGCTTGATCTTATCTTTTGATTAGTCTTGGCCACCAATTGCCCTGTATTGTTGCTTCAATCGTTTCCAGCCAAAATAGGCACATATGGTTAACGGTCTCTAACAATACACTAAAATAAGGTATTTAAATGGCAATAAGTGATATTTATTCTTATCCGTACTCATAAGTATCATCGAAATCATCTTTATCGTCTTCGATATTATACTCTTTTAGCTTGCGGTAGAGGGTTGAACGTCCAATTCCAAGCTTTCGAGCCACTTCTGACATGCGTCCATTGTAGATCTCTATTGCAAATTTAATGACATCTGCTTCTATAGCTTCGATTGAACGTACTTGCCCTTCAGATGAAAGCAAATTGATAAATCCAAACATGCCTGTTGCAGGAATTTCAGCTTTTTGAGGCTGGCTGTGCTTTGCTTCAGATGAGTGCGCAAATTGTGCGGTTTCATTTGATTTTTCTGCAAGTAGATCAACCAAAAACTCAACTTCGCTTGGTGTTTGCATGCTTACTTCGTGCTGGGTAGCAGCATACGCATTTGCCACTTGTGGGTCTTGTATTGCACCCATGTCTTGCAGGTCAAAATTTGGCATTTGTGCCGCGATTTGCGGAAACTCATCCAAAGTCAGCTCATCGCCTTCGCATAGAACAATTGCTCTAAAGATTGCGTTTTCTAATTCGCGGATATTGCCCGGCCATGAGTGGCGTTTAAGCATGTCCATAACTTTTGGATTTATTGAGCATATGTCTAAGCGCTTTTCTTCTTTGGTCATGCGCTTAACAAATTTGAAAACCAGATTTGGAATATCTTCTTTGCGATCTTTTAATGATGGAATTTTCATCGGCAATACATTTAAGCGATAGTAAAGGTCCTCACGAAATCTACCTTCTTTTACTTCGTCTTTTAGATCGCGATTGGTGGCTGAAATAATTCTGATATCCACCTTTGTTGGTTGCTTTGCACCAACTGGGTCAATTTCGCCTTCTTGGATAGCGCGTAGCAACTTGACTTGAAGGTCTAAAGGCAATTCGCCAACCTCGTCCAAAAAGAGCGTGCCACCATTGGCCTCTTGAAACTTACCAAGGTGCTTTGTTTGTGCGCCTGTAAACGCGCCTTTTTCGTGTCCAAACAAAATACTTTCAACTAAGTTTTCTGGCAGGGCACCACAGTTGACAGTTACAAATGGTTTGCCAGCGCGATCGCTCGTGCTTTGAATTGCCTTTGCTAGCAGTTCTTTGCCAACACCAGATTGGCCTTCAATTAGAATAGGTATTTGAGAAGTAGCTGCTTTTTTGGCAATGCGCAAAACTGCATTTACTTCTTCATGTTGCGAGGTGAGCTTATCGAACTGCGCCTCATTGCTTTGTGCGCTTTCGCTTGTTTCGTCTTTGATTTTTGAATTGTCATATTTAACCGCTTTTTGAACTGCAGATTCTAAGCGCTCGATTGAAACAGGCTTTACAACAAAATCAAATGCACCAAGGCGCATTGCTTTAACAACGGTTTCTATGCCGCCTTGGGCTGTTTGCACAATAACGGGCACTTTGATTTTAGCATCATTGAGTGCTTTCATTACATCCATGCCAGAAATTTGTGGCATGATGAGATCTAGAATAACAGCACCAATGGATTGGGCTTGATCGCCCATGATAATTTCTAACGCTTTTTCGCCATTTTCTGCTTTTAGAACACGGTAACCAAATTTTGTAAGTGCGCCTTCCAGTAAGCGTAATTGTACTGGATCATCATCAACGACTAGAATGTTATTTACCATGGTATATCCCTGTGTGCTCGTTAGAGCGATCTATACGATCTGTTTCTTAGACCTTCGCTGTTATAAAGCCAGTCTTTGAAATCTTATGATTTGAAATCTTGTTTTTGTTTCAATTAGGGACACATTAGCAGTGAGAGGTAAAAATCTGTTTTCAGGAATTGTTAAAATTTTATCGATTTATAAATGAGAAAACCTAGCTATAATGCAACAAAAGCTAGATAAGCATGTCTTGGCTAAAAAGGTGAATATTAAATGACGGCTAATAAAGCAGAAAATACGCTTGATTCTGATCTTGGTGATCTACCGCAATGGAAATTGTCTGACTTATACCCATCACTTGAGTGCGAAGAATATAAGAATGATATAGCAAAATCGCTGGAAGACAGTGTTGCTTTTGAAAAGCGGTATGCTGGCAAGCTTGAAGGGTTTTGCAAAGATGATTTGCAGGCTGTGGCAAATGCTATTTGCGAGTTTGAGGCCATTGAAGAGCTGATGGGGCGTATCATGTCTTATGCTGGCTTGGTTTATACTGGCGAGACGACAGACCCCGTAAAGGCAAAATTTTATGGCGATGCGCAAGAAAAGATAACAAAGGCGAGCACGCATTTGCTGTTCTTTGGGCTGGAGTTAAACCGCATAGATAGCGCGCTTATTGAGAGTGCAATGAATGAGAATGAAACGCTTGCACGTTATAGGCCTTGGCTTGAAGACTTGAGAAAAGAAAAACCTTTTCAGCTTGATGATAAATTAGAGCAAGTTTTTCATGAAAAGGCGATTAGTGGGCGCACTGCTTGGAATCGTTTGTTTGATGAGACAATGGCATCGCTTAGATTTAATCTAGAAGGCGATGAAGTATCTATCGAGCCAGCACTAAACATGCTGCAAGACAGTGATGGCCGCAAACGCGAAAAGGCCTCTAAAGAAATTGGCAGGGTGCTTGATGAAAATAAAAGCGTCTTTACTTTAATCACAAATACGCTTGCTAAAGATAAAGAAATTTCTGATCGCTGGCGTGGTTTTGAAGACGTTGCAGATTCTCGTCACTTGGCAAATAGAATTGAGCGCCCCGTGGTAGATGCTTTGGTTTCTAGTGTTGAAAGTGCCTTTCCAGATATTTCTCATCGGTATTATTCTTTAAAGGCCAAATGGCTTGGTAAAGAAAAAATGATGCAGTGGGACCGTAATGCGCCCCTACCAAGTAGCGATGAAAAGATTTATAATTGGGATGAAGCGCGCTCGATTGTGCTAAATGCTTATGAAGGCTTCTCGCCTAAGATGTCTGAAATAGCGGCTCAGTTTTTTGATAAAAACTGGATTGATGCGCCAGTGCGCGATGGTAAATCGCCTGGTGCTTTTGCGCATCCAACGGTTCCAAGTGTGCATCCATACGTTATGCTAAACTATATGGGTAAGCCGCGTGATGTTATGACACTTGCGCATGAACTTGGGCATGGTGTGCATCAGGTATTGGCAGCCGAGCAGGGTGCGCTTATGTCTCAAACGCCCTTAACACTTGCAGAGACTGCCAGTGTGTTTGGTGAAATGCTGACCTTCCGCTCTCTGCTAGATCAGACCAAAACAAAAGCTGAGCGCAAGATTATGATTGCGCGCAAAGTTGAGGACATGCTGAATACGGTTGTTCGCCAAATTGCATTTTATATGTTTGAGCGCGATGTGCATATAGCTAGAAAATCAGGCGAATTAACGAGCGAAGCCATTGGAGAAATTTGGCTGTCTATTCAAAAGAAAAGCCTAGGGCCAGTTTTTGACTACGATGAGAGTTACAAAATGTTTTGGGCTTATATTCCGCATTTCATTCATTCGCCGTTTTATGTTTATGCCTATGCTTTTGGTGATTGCTTGGTAAACTCACTTTATGCAGTTTATCAAAATGCTGGTGAAGATTTTCAAGATAGATATTTTGAACTGTTAAAAGCAGGTGGCACTAAACATCATAGCGAATTGCTTGCGCCATTTGGCCTAAATGCAAATGATCCTAAGTTTTGGGAGCAGGGCATTTCTGTGATAAGTGGTATGATTGATGAATTAGAAGCTTTGGAATAAGATTATAACAAGCTGCTGATTGATATAAATATGAGGGTGAAATGCGAGTATTAAGTAAAATAACTGTTTTAGCGGCGCTGTTTGGCGCGCTTGCTGGGTGTAATGATAAAGAAGTTATCGATCCGCTAGCAGGTGGGGGCGGCTTGGCTGGTGAATGGGTTTCGGGCGATAATGTTTTTACAGCGCAATTTGTAAATGGCAATTTTTTGGCTGTAGCAAATGACACAGGCAGCAAACTTTCTGAAGGTTCGTACACAGTGATCTCTGCATCTGAAGTGCGCATGAACTGGCTGGGTGTTGTGTCAGGCCAAAACAATGCTGCTGTATGCCAACGCCCCGATGCATCGCGTATGAATTGTACCGATCAAACCGGAAAAACCTTCACGCTGAAGAAAAAAGGCGCTTAAACGGCATTAAAAGTTGGCTACAAAGCGGCCTTACTTGTTAAATGGCTATTTGACGCAGTTTGTTGAGAGTTGGAATTCAAACTTGCGAAAATATGTAGATTTGTGTATCGAAAAAACAACATCTTATTGGGCTAGCCAAATAAGCAATATGTTTGGTTGGATTTAAAGACAGGAAATTGATTATGGCAAAAGCTGCTAAAAATACTGAAAAAAATGCAATGCACTACCCAGAGCATGAGGCAACTTATGAATTGTTCATCTGGCTTTCAAAGTGGGGCATCGCTTTTTGCTGCTTCTTAATGGTTGCAATGGCAGTTGGGTTTGAAATGGGTGGCGGCTTTATTGGCGGCACAATTATTTTCATTATCAGCATGATTGCTTCTAAGTTCTTTATCAAGAAGTAGCCTATATTAAAATTATAGCTATCTAATAGCTCATTATTAGCGCGTTCATCTTTTGGGTGAGCGCGCTTTTGCTTTTCTTGCTATTTTAAAACGGCTGACCTAACCTTTTGCAGCAAACTAAATGCAAGCAGGTTTTGAAAGGGTTTTGTAATGGAAGATATTTTAAGCAATGTAAATTGGATAGCTGTCGTAGCTGGTGCCGTTGTTTCGTTTTTAACTGCATGGCTTTGGTATTCACCTAAATTGTTTGGTGAAGGCTGGGCAGAAGGCGTTAAAGTAAAACTAGAGCCTGATGATGAGCCAGAAGCAAGTTCACTCTTATTGTTGTTTGTGGGTCTGTTTCTATTGTCTTGGTTTATAGGCATTTTAAATTCAACAGGCATGCTGCTCACCGCAATATTAGGCGTTGCTGCATTTATCTTGATTGAATATGCGGGGGGTATGTTTATGAAACACTCACGCTATTCGCGCTTAACAGATGCTGGGTTTTGGGTAGTGTGCGCTGTTATTATGATTGCTTCACAAGTTATTTTATAAACAAGCTGGCAGCAAAATACGCTAAAGATATGCGCTTATTGCGCAGCTCTTAGTCTTGCAAGGCCATCGCGCGCTTCGGGCATTTTTGGGTTTATTGTATTTGCACGCTCAAATGCTTTTTTTGCATCTGCAAATTCGCGTTTTTGCTCGTGTGCTAGTGCTTTAGTGATCCATGCTTCTGATAATCTTGCATTAATTTGCAATGCGCGATCAGCATCTAGAAGTGCATTATAGGTGTCGCTAATGGCCAAATAAGAAGCGGCGCGTGATGAATAAGGCAGTGGCGCAGCTGAATCTAATGAAATGGCAGTTGTGAAATCTTGAATAGCACGATCGTGCTTTCTATCGCTTTGTAAGATTAAGCCTCTTGCGTGATATGCGCGTGGATTGCTTGAACCCAATTGAATGGCGCGCTCATAGTCTAATAGCGCTTGTTTGTTTTTGCCATTGATACGATAAATATTGCCACGCCCAATATAAGCGGTGTCATAATTTGGGTTTATCTTCAGCGCTTTTGTATAGTTTTGAACCGCTGCTGCTGGTTTGCCCTGTACCCTTAAAACCAAAGCCATATTGGCATATGCTTGATAATATCTTGGGTTCAGTTCTATGGCTTTGTTAAAGTCTGCCATTGCAGCTTTGTTTTTACCAGCTTTGCCATATGCCGTGCCTCTTACATTATAGGCTTCGGCAGAATTTGGGTTGCGCTCTACAACTTGTGTGAGAGATGCTAAATTTATTTCAGAGCCTTGAGCTGGGTCTAGACGAACAGCATCGTCTATGACTGCTGTTTGTGTGCAGCCAGCTAAGACGAATAATGAGAGAATAGAAATCACAAAATTATTGCGAATCTGGCTGTTCATTTGGCTCTCTCTTTTTCTGATACTTTTGTAGTTTCAGATTTGGATAAAATTACACAGAAAAAGGCGGTATGACTAATGCCATCCGCCCATCTTTTATTTTGGGTGTTTTCTTATCTTATATAAAATGGGCATAAAAACGACCAAGTTCATAAAATAAGCTAAAATCCCAAAAATTATCTTGTAGAGATCATGCCTTCGCGCTGCAATTTTTTGCGCGCCAATTTACGAGTACGGCGAATAGCTTCAGCTTTTTCGCGTGCACGCTTCTCAGAAGGCTTCTCATAATAGTTACGAAGTTTCATTTCGCGAAAAACACCTTCGCGTTGTAGCTTCTTTTTTAGCGCGCGTAGCGCCTGATCAACATTGTTGTCACGAACGAGTACTTGCACGTTCACTCCATCTGTTCGAGTTGCAGAAAAACGGCTGCGCCAGAGTTTCCGATAAATAAATATGATTACCAAAGTGTAAGCAATTCCCGTTAAGGAAAGTCGAAATTTTGAGCCTGATTAGAAAAACAAACTGCATTCGCATAAATGCTTACGATGGTAACCATCGATAACTGGGTGTGACGTATCAAATAATGAAGAATTTGTCCACCACTTTAGCTCTATTTTTCTAAATGGGCTGTTTAAAGCTAAAATGACAGAATTATAGCCGGATAATAGGCCTTAGAATGCCTATTATCGTGCTATTTAGTGCAATATTATTCAATAAGCGTGCTTTATAGCAGTTTTGTGAAATGACCCATTTTGCGCCCAGCCTTTACTTTACTCTTTCCATAAAGATGAATATGCGTATTTGGCTCGCTTAATAGGGCGTCCAGCTTATTCACATCATCGCCAATCAAGTTTTCCATAACGCATGGGCTATGGTTTGCTGTGTCGCCAAGTTTCATGCCTGCTATCGCGCGTATGTGCTGTTCAAACTGGTTTATAGCGCAAGCGGCTTCTGTCCAGTGGCCAGAATTGTGTACTCTTGGTGCAATTTCATTCACCACTAATGAACCGTCTTTAAGCACAAAAAATTCAACGCCCATTACACCAACATAGTTTAATGCGTTTGCTATTTTTGTTGCTAACTCTTTTGCGTCTTGTTTTGTATTGTTTGATGCATTTGAGGGCACGGT
>JBGCEA010000152.1:0-8961 GCA_045105915.1 Nitratireductor sp. | reverse complement strand
AGCTTGCCGTGTATTTAAAACCGCAAAGCGCATGGGTATTGCCACTGTTGCCGTTTATTCTGACGCTGATAAAAATGCGCTTCATGTCAGCATGGCAGATGAGGCGGTGCATATAGGCGCGGCGGCGGCGAGTGAATCTTATCTTATTATCGATAAACTAATTGAGGCCTGCAAACAAACGGGCGCAGAGGCAGTGCACCCTGGCTACGGCTTTTTGTCAGAGCGTGCAGAGTTTGCAGAGCGCTTAAAAGCTGAAAACATTGCTTTCATTGGGCCACCTGTTGGCGCTATTGAAGCCATGGGCGATAAAATTACATCTAAAAAACTAGCCGATAAAGCTGGTGTTTCTACTGTGCCTGGGCACATGGATTTGATTGATGACGCGCAGCACGCCGTTAAAATTTCAAACGAAGTTGGCTATCCTGTTATGATTAAAGCCTCTGCAGGGGGCGGCGGCAAAGGCATGCGCATTGCATGGAATGATGAACAAGCGCGCGAAGGTTTTGATCGCTCGAAATCTGAAGCGGCATCTTCTTTTGGTGATGATCGTATTTTCATTGAAAAATTTGTTGAAGAACCGCGCCATATTGAAATTCAGGTATTGGCAGACACGCATGGCAATTGCATTTACTTGGGCGAGCGCGAATGTTCTATTCAGCGCAGAAACCAAAAGGTGATTGAAGAAGCGCCCTCACCTTTTTTAGATGAGGCAACGCGCAAAGCCATGGGCGAACAGTCTGTGGCGCTTTCAAAAGCGGTGGACTATGCAAGTGCTGGTACGGTTGAATTTATCGTTGATAAGAACCGTAATTTTTATTTCCTAGAAATGAACACACGTCTACAAGTTGAGCACCCTGTTACCGAGCTTATAACCGGCATTGATTTGGTTGAGCAGATGATACGCGTTGCCTATGGCGAGAAGCTTGCACTTAAGCAAAGTGATATAAAGCTAAATGGCTGGGCAATGGAAAGCCGCCTATATGCGGAAGACCCCTACAGAAACTTTTTGCCAAGCATTGGCCGCCTAACGCGTTATCAGCCCCCTGCTGAAGGCGCAGTAGATGAAGGTGCCAAAGACAGCCCCATTATTCGCAATGATACAGGCGTATATGAAGGCGGTGAGATTTCGATGTTTTATGACCCGATGATTGCAAAACTATGCACATGGGGCAAAGACCGAGACACCGCAATAAGCACTATGGCAGAAGCGCTTGATAGATTTCATGTTGAAGGCATAGGCCATAATTTGCCGTTTTGCTCGGCTGTTATGGGGCATGAGCGTTTTCGCTCTGGCAATATTACCACCGCCTTTATTGATGACGAATATCCAGATGGATTTGATGGTGTTGCGCCAGAAAAAAATGAATCAAAAGCATATGCTTGCCTAGCCGCTTGCATGGCATATGAGCGCGACAATAGACGCAAAAATATAAATGCAATAACCTCAAGCCAAGCAAGCATACCATATGTCGTTGGCTTTGAGGGGCAAAGCTTTGATCTTAAAATTCGCCCAGATGAAAATGCGCCAGCAAGTACAAACAACGCTAAGGCATTTATCGTCACACTTATTGATGGCGCAAAAGAAAGCGAACATAAAATTGCATGCAATTATTCGCCTCTAAGCCCAAGTGTTGTTGGCCATGTGCCAGACTTTGCAGGTAAGACAGGTGCAAATTACTTTTTGAAAGTGAAGCCAAACGCAACTGGCTTTAACATTGCCAATCAAGGATCTGATTTGGCGGTTAGCGTTTTGAGCCCGCGCATTGCAGAACTCAATGCAAAGATGCTTACAAAAGCACCGGCAGATACTTCTAACTTATTGCTTTGCCCAATGCCTGGCCTTGTTGTTAAGCTGCATGTGAGTGCTGGTAAAAAAATTGAAGAAGGCCAAGCGCTTGCAATTGTAGAAGCCATGAAAATGGAAAATGTTTTGCGCGCCGAGAAAGCAGGCGTGGTGAGCAAGGTGAATGTGAGCGAAGGTGATAGCCTTTCGGTTGATGAAGTGATTATGGAGTTTGAAGCGTGAGCGATACATCCTCAATAAAAAGAGACTGGTTAGACATTGCCACTAAAGAGATGAAGGGCAAAGACCCGCAAACTCTTAACTGGCAAACACCAGAAGGCATTGAGGTGCAACCGCTTTATACGCATGATGACATGCCCCAAGGTACGCATGATGCACTGCCAGGTGTTGCGCCTTTTACCAGAGGTGTAAAAGCCACCATGTATGCGGGTCGCCCATGGACCATTCGACAATATGCTGGCTTTTCAACAGCAGAAGAGAGCAATGCGTTTTATCGTAAAAACTTGGCGGCAGGCCAAAAAGGACTTTCTGTTGCCTTCGATTTAGCCACGCATAGAGGGTACGATTCTGATCATCCGCGTGTAGATGGCGATGTGGGTAAAGCCGGCGTTGCCATAGACAGCGTTGAAGACATGAAGATATTATTTGATGCAATACCGCTTGATGAGATGAGCGTTTCTATGACCATGAATGGCGCTATTATTCCGGTGCTTGCAATGTTTATTGTGGCTGGCGAAGAGCAAGGCGTTGATAAGTCTAAACTCTCTGGCACAGTGCAAAACGATATCTTAAAAGAGTTTATGGTGCGTAACACTTATATTTACCCACCAGAGCCAAGCATGCGTATTGTGGCAGATATTATTGAATATACCTCAAAAGAAATGCCTAAGTTTAACTCTATTTCTATCTCGGGCTATCACATGCAAGAGGCAGGCTCTACGCTGGCACAAGAGCTAGCCTACACACTGGCAGATGGCATGGAATATGTGCGAGCTGCAAAAGCCAAAGGCTTGGACGTTGATGAATTTGCTGGCCGTCTTTCTTTCTTCTTTTGCATTGGCATGAACTTTTTCATGGAAGCTGCAAAGCTTCGCGCGGCGCGCACCCTATGGGCAAAAATTATGACCGACTTTGGCGCGAAGACAGATCGCTCTAAAATGCTGAGAACGCATTGCCAAACGTCTGGGGTATCGCTGGCAGAGCAATCTCCGCACAACAATATAATTCGAACAACTGTAGAAGCCATGGCGGCGGTGCTTGGCGGAACGCAGTCTTTGCACACCAATTCATTTGATGAAGCCATTGCCCTACCAACAGAAAACTCGGCTCGCATTGCCCGCAATACGCAACTTATTTTGCAGCACGAAACTGGCCTTACAAATGTGGTAGACCCGCTTGGTGGTTCTTACTATGTGGAAACGCTCACAAAGCAACTGGCCGATGAAGCATGGAGCTTGATTGAAGAAGTTGAAAGCCTTGGCGGTATGACAAAAGCCGTGGAGCAAGGCCTGCCAAAAATGCGCATAGAAGAGGCTGCTGCAATGCGTCAAGCACGCGTTGATAAAGGCGAAGACATTATTGTAGGCGTGAATAAATATCGTGTTGAAGATGAAGAGCCGATTGATATTTTGCAAATAGACAATGCTAAGGTTCGAAAAGCTCAAATTGATCGATTGAATAGGATCAAACAAACACGAGATCAAAAAAGCGTAGAGAGCGCGCTTTCAAATTTGGTGAGTATTGCTTCAAGCGGCAAAGGCAATCTGCTAGAGGCAGCTGTGAGCGCCGCTAAAGCACGCGCCACACTTGGCGAAATATCTGATGCTATGGAAGAAGCATTTGATAGGCACAATGCAACCACGCGTATTATTTCTGGCGTTTATGCAGATGCTTATAAGGGCGATCCTGAATATAAAAACATACAAGCCAAGCTAAAAGACTTTAAGAGCGAGAACGGCAAAGCGCCGCATATTCTTGTAACCAAAATGGGGCAAGATGGGCATGATAGAGGCGCGAAAATAATTGCAACCGCTTTTGCAGATATTGGTTTTACGGTTGATCTGTCTGATCTGTTTGAGACACCTGCAGAGATTGCCGCAAAAGCCATTGCGAGCAATGTAGATGTGATTGGCGTTTCTTCGCTTGCGGCTGGTCACAAAACTTTGGTGCCAGAGTTGATTGAATTACTAAAGGCAAAAAACCGAGGCGATATATTGGTTATTTGTGGTGGCGTTATTCCTGAGCAAGATTATGCATTTTTGCGCGATGCTGGTGTTGCCGATATATTTGGCCCTGGCTCAAATGTATTAGATGCTGCAAATGCTGTATTGGGGCAAGTTAAGGGCGAACTTAGAAATAGGTAAGTAATACTTCCGCCTATTCGTTTTTCGAACAGGCGGAGCTTGTATTAAAGGCCGATTTTTTTCGTGATAATATCAATTATCTGCATGTGGACGGCTTCTCTATTCGTCCCTTTTGGATCCGTGCAAACTGGATCATCTTTTTCAGATTTTAGGATTGCCTCAGCTTCAGGCTTGCATAGCGGCATAGCTGTAAAATGAAAACCAGGCACGAATTGCTTAATCTCAGCATTTGGTAGTAATTTTGATAATCCGCTAGCCTTAAAATTGGTGGCACTCATACGCGTTGCGTCATCACCAAAGCCGATAAGAGTGACATTCTCAACTAAGTCTTTTGTATTTTGCTCGTTTAATCCCCACACAAAACCTGGGTCAATTGCTGCAACATGTGTTACGCGTTCATCTTTATAACTCGCATTCCAAATATCAGCATCTTGCCCTTGCATGTTGACCTTCTCAGATAAAAGCAACTCACAGGCTGCCATCTTTTGGTCGGTTTGGCAGGCGCTAACAAAACCTGCATGGTTGCTTGTCATTCCGCCAAGAGATAAAGCTGTCCACCCCCCATATGAAAAGCCTGCCGCCATGATGCGGCTCTCATCAATATGATCTTTAAACTTTGAGTTTTGCGAAATTGAATCAAGCGCGCTACTGATATCCAATGCTCGTGTCCAATGCTTGACACCTTTTTGCATGTTAAAATCGCCCCAAGTGGTGTTAGGGTGATTGAGTGAAATCACAAGCGCACCTCGCTTTGCCAAAGCACTTGCAAGCCATGCTTGAGCGCGGCTTGTACCGCCCATCCCGTGGCTGAATAAGACAATCGGAAATTGCCCTTCAGCAACAGGTGCATCCATAACAGCTTCAACACCTTTAAAAACGGGATTTTCAGCATGTAGTTTTGAAGGTCCATCGCTTTTATTTGGATACCAAACTGAAACCGCAGCAGGCGCATTGTGATGTGGCATATCGATATAAAGTTGTTGCAAACCAGCAGGCTCTGCCAATGATGAGGATGTAAAATGAATCATTGCTGTTGTGGCCAATGACAAACCAATAAATAAATTTTTCATAATGCTCTTTCTTTCAAGTAATTGATGAACCTAAGATGCATTGAAAGTAAAATGAGCGAGACCTAAAACCGGTTTTAGGTCGTCAACATCCTGTTTTAGGACTATATAGTTAGAAAAATTCAAGTTGGAGAATAATTTGCCAAGCGTACCAATTCCAATTTTTGCATCATTGGTGCTTATGTTTTTATTCATCCGACTGCTTTTGAATGGACGGGGAAAGACACCGCTTGCCATATTGCTTGCAGCATGTGCGGTACAAGTGCTCATCATTTCTCTAACGCAACATTATATGGTTACAAGTCTGCGCTTCGTACAGCCCATCACAGCAAGTATGATTGCACCACTTGCTTGGTGGGCCTATCAAACCACGGCCGTACGCGCCCCACAACGTGCAGATTTGATGCATGGGCTAGTGCCTTTAACAGCACTCGCCGCTTTGGTAACTGCGCCAATTTTTCTCGATGTTTTTATTCCCGGCGTCTTTGTGGTGTATGGCCTTACAATCATTTTTCAATCGCTAAAGGGGCCAGATGCTCAGCCTTTTATGGCCTTTGAAAATGCCGAACTGCCTTCGCGTATTTGGCTCATTATTGGGGTGTTTCTCATTTTGTCTGCGATCAGCGATATTTTAATTGTGGGCTTTTTAGCTATGAACCTTGGCCATTTTCAGCCGTGGATTATCAGTATCTTTTCCGTTGGAAATTTACTTCTTGTGGGAATACTAAGCTTATCTGGCTATTTAGAAACACCTGCACCAGAAGCGAGTAAAATTTTAAAAAACATAGACACCCCGCCGATAGATGAGGAAATTTGGCAAAAGGTACAAAACTATATGGCTGACAAAAAACCTTATTTAGACCCAGATCTCACACTAGTCAGACTATCGCGCAAATTAGCAGTACCTTCTAAAACACTATCGATAGCGATCAATAGATCAACCAATGATAATGTTTCGCGCTTTATAAATAACGCTAGAATTGAAGCCGCCAAGACAGAAATGATGAAAGGGACAAACGTAACGCAGTCTATGTTCTCTTCAGGCTTTAATACTAAATCTAATTTCAATCGTGAGTTTCTGCGTGTGACCGGCAATAGCCCAACCGCATGGCTAGCAGCGCAAAAGGAGCCGGCGCAATAGTGCGCGATATAGACAAGTGACCACAAGCTAGGTGAATGCTAGGGTGATTTTAACTTTGCGGTGCGTCATCTGCAATGGTGTAATAGTCGCCTTTGTCTTTGACAAATATATGCTTACCCATTTTTAGATTTGTTGGCATATCTAAACAACCAGCCGCAATGCCAACGCCATCTTCTTCATTAAGACGATAAAAAAGACTTGAGCCGCATTGATTGCAAAAGCCACGCTTTGCAAAATCAGATGATGCATACCATTGCAGGCTTTCATCTTTTAAAAATTTAATCTCATCATATTTAGCATGTGTAGATGCCCATAGGTGCCCGCTTTGGCGCCTGCACTGGCTACAATGACAAACCGTTACGGTGTCTCGAACCTTTTCAACTTGGAAACTAACGCCGCCGCATTCGCATTTACCTGATATCATCAAGCTGCTCCGATTTTGTTTTGAAAAGTGGTGCCCGAGGGTAGATTTGAACTACCGACACGCGGATTTTCAATCCGCTGCTCTACCCCTGAGCTACTCGGGCATATTCTGGAGTTTTTAAAATGGAAAAACTATCAGATGGGTGTGCGCGTTATAGAAGTAAGCATGGCGTGTGTCTAGTAGATTTAGGACGAAAATTGCAAAATAATTGCTTTTTAATATTCGAACAAAAAAGACAGTTAATTGCTTAAACTATGAATTTTCTTCCATGCCATGATCGTTCTCTTGAACGGGGATGGCATAAGACTGGTTGAACCAGCGATTAAGGTCTACATCTTTGCATCTTGTGGAGCAAAATGGATAGGTTTCGCGGTTAGAATTGCTAGAGCAATTTGGGCATTTAACGGGTTTTCTAAGCGGTGTAACGCTTTTCAAGCCAATATAATTGTTATTCATTAGCGCCCCTTAAACTATTGGTTTAGCCAATTGAAATGGACTGGGTAGCCCTCGCCTGTGAGCATATGAACAGTTTCATATAGGGGTAAGCCCACCACATTTGTGTAAGAGCCAATAAGTTTGACCACAAATGAGCCTGCCAAGCCCTGTATTGCATAACCACCTGCTTTGCCGCGCCAGTCACCAGAGCCCAAATAGGCCTCTAATTCTGGTTGAGAGATGCGTTTGAAGCGAACTCTGCTTTCTACCAAGCGGTGACGCATAGCGCCTTGTGGGGTTACTAGGGTTACGCCAGTATATACACGGTGAGAACGCCCAGATAGTAACCTTAAACAATAAGAGGCTTCGTCTAGCATTTCGGCTTTTGGCAAAATTCTACGCCCTACCGACACAACTGTGTCTGCGGCTAAAATGATGCTGCCCTTCATTTCGGGCGAGCGCTCAATGTTTTCAATTGCCAGAGCTGCTTTTTCACGCGCTAAGCGTTTTGCTAGCGAGCGAGGTGCTTCAGATTTTTTAGGAGTTTCGTCTGCATCGACAGGAGATAAAAAATCTGGCTCGACACCCGCTTGTTGCAAAAGCTGCAACCTTCTAGGTGAGCCAGACGCTAATACCAATTTAGGTCTGTTCAACATGACGACTCATTTCTCTTATTTAAAGCGATAAGTAATACGACCCTTAGTTAGGTCATATGGTGTCATCTCTACTAAAACTTTATCGCCAGCCAAAACACGAATGCGGTTTTTGCGCATGCGTCCTGCTGTGTGGGCAATGATCTCATGATCATTTGCCAACTTCACTCTAAAAGTTGCATTGGGCAATAGTTCTGCGACTACGCCTTCAAATTCAAGAATTTCTTCTTTTGCCATTCGTTCACTTCATTGTTGTAAAAACTGTAGGGAAACTATAACAGCCAAAGCCATTTGTGAACCACCTAGAGCATTTAAGTTGCATATTAAATTTTGCGCTATTCATATTGAATTAGTTGCAAAATCTGGTTTTGATCTTGTCCTCAAGCGTATTACGCACTTTTCTAAAAGAATCCAGTACTTGTTCTCTATTACCCGCCACTTGTGTTGGGTTTTCTGTCGGCCAATATTCTACTTCGCAGTCAAAATCTCTTATGGCTTCCATTGCCACGTGGTGCGCTTGGGCAGTGAGCGTGACAATTAAATCAAACTCGCCAATGTCAAAGTCTGCCAAATCTTTTGAAACATGAAACTGAAAATCTATATCGCGCTCTTGCATAATAAAGGGCATGAAAGGGTCTACATAACCTGCTTGTGCACCAGCAGATTGAAACGTGATGTCTTTAGGGCCAATGTCTCTGGCTAAAAACTCAGCCATTGGAGATCTAATCGCATTCATATTGCACACGAATAAGACAGATGTAGGATTTGTGATTTTCTTATCCAAACTTAGCCTCTCCAATGCAAAATACAAATGAGGGTGAAGAGCCTTCTGGCGGTCACAAAATCAATTTCAATTTTGCCAGCTAATCTATCTAACAAAATTTGCGAGCCTTCATTATGAATGCCGCGCCTACCCATATCTATAGCTTCTATTTGAGCGGGAGATAGACTTTTAATTGCATCGTAATAGCTTTCACAAATTAAGAAGTAATCTTTGATGATCTTCTTATAAGGCGAGAGAGAAAGCGCATGTGTTATAACTGGCTCATCATCTTCACGAGCTACATTCATGAT
>JBGCEA010000151.1:0-3009 GCA_045105915.1 Nitratireductor sp. | reverse complement strand
TAAAATTTGATGGCAAGGAAGTTGCTGAAATGCGTGATTTACCGCGCATTGTTGCTGACACTTCAGTTGATGAAGAAGTTGATGTTGTTGTGTTTAGAGCTGGCAAAGAACAGACCATTCAAATTAAGGTTGGTCGTCTTGAAGATGGCGAAAAATCTATCAAAGCAAGCGTACCTGCAGAGCCTGTAGAGCCCGCAAAACCTGAGCCAGTTCTTGGCATGATGTTAGAGGGCTTGAATGATGAAAATCGAGAAGCTTCTGGCGTGAAATCTGATGTTGAAGGCGTTTATATTGCCGAGGTGATTGAAGGCTCGAAAGCTGAAGATAAAGGCTTGAAGGTGGGTGATGTGATTGTTGATATCAATCAAGAGTCGGTTAAATCACTGGATGATGTAAATGCACGTATTGCTGATCTTAAAAAGCAAGGGCGCAAAAATGCACTCTTAATGGTGCAGCCAAAAGATGGCGCCATCGGTTTTGTTGTTTTGCAGATTGATTAAGCTCTAAATTTTGAGCAAGTGTTAAAGGGCGGCTATTGCTGCCCTTTTTTATTGGACTTTGTAATAGTGATGAAATTTGTATTTTTCGCTTTGTTTGCAAAAAAGAAGAGATGATTTTTTTATGCTCTTTGCTTTGTAGCGAATGCCACCGCGCTCCCACAAACTTTGTTCAAATGCGCAAGTGTTGCATTTGACTTTCCACTGAAGCGATTCTCGCTTGGCCGCTTCAAACAACTTGGTAGGTAGTATTGCTTTGAATATTTGTTGTATCATGCAAGCAGTGTTGCCCAGTTTGCCTTAAAGCGCAAATTCGCTTTTTGTATAGCCTTGCAAATAGAGTAGGGAAGTTAAATCACCATGGTTGATTTTAATTTTTGACTGCGCGCCAACTGCTGGCTTTGCGTGCAGTGCAACACCTGTGCCTGCCAGCTTTAACATTGGCAAATCATTTGCCCCATCGCCAACTGCAATAAAGTCTGCCGCGCTTAAGCCTTTTGTATTTGCTATATCGTTTAGCGCTTCTACTTTCGCTTGTGCGCCCAATATTGGTTCTTGAACCAAGCCGTCTAATTTACCATCGCTTGTGAGCAATACATTGGCTCTGTTTTCATCAAAACCAATTTCTTCACCAATTGGCCTTGTGAACAAAGTGAAACCACCAGATACAAGCGCGCAATAGCCGCCATTTGCTTTCATGGTAGCAACCAATTGTTTGCCGCCTTTTGCAAGTGTGATTCTGTTATCGATCACTTGTTGATAAATACCTTCTGGAAGCCCCTTTAATAGGGCAACGCGCTCTCTAAGGGCACTGTCAAACTCAATTTCGCCATTCATGGCTTTAGCTGTAATTTGCGATACGCGCTCTTTTACGCCCACTTCTGCGGCTAGTTCATCTATGCATTCTTGATCGATCATGGTTGAATCCATATCGGCAATCAAAACTTTCTTTTTGCGCTCTTGTTGGTTTTGATTGGCAAAATCAATCGGCAATTCGCCAATCACTTTTTCAAGTGTTGCTCTCGCATCTGCATCGCTCAAATTTTCAGGTAAAATAATATCGCAAGCTTCATTCATTGAAAGCCAATTTGTGCTATTTGCCTTTAGTGCATTCTTAGCAGAATCGATAAGCGTATCAGATAGTGCTTTGGTTTGCGGATTTGCTATAAGGGTTGCAACAAGTGACATAGTGAGCCTTTGGGTGTTTGATAAAAAGAATACTGAGTGAAATGTGAGTTTTGTGAGAATGCGTTTTGTTAGATGATTTGAACTTTAATGTTGATGCCGTTTTATTAGCGGGCCCAACTGCCAGCGGCAAGACCAGTTTGGCAATTGAAATAGCGCGTCAGCATAATGGTGTTATTATCAATAGCGATTCCATGCAAGTGTATGATGTTTTGTCGCTATTAACTGCACGCCCACAAGAGCATGAAATGCAAAACATTGAGCACTTTTTATTTGGCCATGTAGATCCGAGTACTCATTATTCTACAGCCAAATGGATAGAAGATGTCAAAACCACACTTGATGATGTGAAAGCCAAAAATAAACTTCCCATTTTTGCAGGTGGCACAGGGCTTTATTTTAAAACGCTTCTTGAAGGGCTTTCGCCAGTACCCGCCATTGATGATGCTATTCGTCATAAATGGCGGGTGTTTTCTCAAACTGCTGAGCCAAATGAGTTGCATGATACTTTAAAAGAAATGGACGCACAAAGCGCGGCTACTTTGTTGCCATCTGATACGCAAAGGTTGGTACGTGCGATTGAAGTGTTTGAATCAACTGGAAAGCCGCTTCACTATTGGCAATCGCTTGGCAATGAAACGCCGCTACTTGATAGCGCTCGTGTGACAAAAATGGTTTTATTGCCTGAGCGCGAAATCTTAAGAGAACGCGCGGCGCTTCGTTTTGATCAAATGATAGAAGAGGGCGCCTTGCGCGAGGTAGAAGCGCTTATGCGCCTTGATCTATCTAATGATATGCCAGCCATGCGAGCCATTGGCGTATCTCAACTGATCGCACATTTGAAAAATGAAATGAGCTTAGAGCAAGCTTGCGAATTGTCTGTGAATGCAACGCGCCAATATGCAAAGCGACAAACGACTTGGCTCAAAAACCAATTTGGTGATGATTGGCATAGAATTTAAGCTTGATTTGATTTGCATATAGGCAGTTGACCTATGAAAATACTATGTTACACATATTGATAGATTTATTGGTTTATTGAATTTAAAGGCCCAAAGATGAAACTTGAAATTCTGGTAGTCGTTATGAAGCGCATACGTGTGGTAGAATAGGTTCTACCGGCATTAAGCAACGTATGCGCAAACAAGGTTCCGAGAGGGGCCTTTTTTATTGCCCGAATTTCAATGAAATTGATACGAAATGAGGGTTGGCAACACGCTAAAAGTAGCTATTAATCAACCTAGTGAGAACTTTAGGTTCTAGTTTAGAAAAGTAGAAAAAATGACAAGTGCAAAAGACAAGCCTAGGCAAATGACCGGCGCAGAAA
>JBGCEA010000150.1:0-2792 GCA_045105915.1 Nitratireductor sp. | reverse complement strand
CCAGTTGTAAGATCATTAAGCTGTGCTATCGCAAAACTTGTTGTTTGCGCATAGTTAGCTGGCTCACCTTTTGCCAATTTAATTTGATCTGAAACATCTTTGCCAGCTGCTGCAGCTGTTGCAGCGCTAACAATAGATGCTTTCACATCATTAGAAGGAGCAAAACCAGTTAAGCTGATACCAGATTCAGATTTTGTAGCTGTAAGCACATAAGGGTTTGCGATTGGTGAAGAGATGTTGTTCTCAATTACTGTGGCACCAGCAGGTGCTGAGCTATTAAGAGTTGCTGTTACTCTTTCAAAAATCTCAACGCTTGGCGCACTACCTGTTACAGAAATGTTATTGCCTGAAACCTTAGCAACACCACTTGTTAGATCATTTAGCTGTGCAATGGCAAAGCTAGAGATTTCTGAATAACCTTCTGGCTCGCCTTTTGATAGTTTAATGTCAGCAGTTACGCTTTGGCCGCTACTTGCTTTATTTGCTCTATCTATAATTGCTGCTTTTACAGCTTCTGAAGGTGCAAAACCTGTAAGGTTTAAGCCGTCTTCAGATTTGGTTGCTGTCAGCGCGTAAGGATTTGCGATTGGCGCAGAAATGTTTGAATCAGCAAGTTTGCCTTCACTTGGCATTGCGCTCTTCAACTTATTCGTCACGTTGTCAAAAATTTCAACAGAAGGCGCAACACCTGAAACAGAAAGTGCTGTTCCATCTACTGATGCAGAACCATTTGATAAATCTGTAAGTTGAGAAATACCAAAGCCCGCAATTGCTGCAAAGCCTGCAGGAACGCCTCTGGCTAAGTTCAACTCGTCTACAATTTTAGCATTTGGTGAAGCTGCTTTTGCCGCAGCTAGCATTTCTGCTCTTACTGCTTCGCTTGGAACGCTACCTGATAGGACAATTTGGTCTTTATCTTTAATCGCTGATATTTTGTAAGGATCAGCAACTGGCAGCAGGTTTACTTCGTTCTTTGCGATACGAATGTCATAAACCTGCGCTTTGTCTTCTACTATAGAGAGCGCTTGGGCTGTGGCCTCATCTGAAGGCGCTATGCCTTTAAGTGTTAAATCTCTGCCGTCCAATTCAACAGAAGCCCAACTATGGCTTGTGCTTAATTCTTGATTGGCTTTTGCCGTCAAGTCAGCTTCGATTGCTTCAGATTTTAACAACATAGCAAATGCTGTGATTAATACAGTGGCCAATATTCCAGGCCATATCCATTTAGTCCAATTGCACATGAGTTCTCTCACCCGCTCTCATAAAGTTAAGCGCACACACAATGCGGGCGCATCAAAAAAAATACTGAAAAGGCTTTGAGGAGCGTGAAGCTTCATAATAAGCGCCACACAATACTATAGTGTGTATTTGCGCTTTAATTCGCCAAATACATTTTAAAACCACATAAATGTGAAATTGAAAATGCACATATCCCCAAAGAATGCGGCCCAAAAGCCCGCAAACCCATTCAAACTGCATTTATAGCACACCATTTTGTGAGAAGAATCAACCCGTGAGGGTGATTGCACTGTGGAATAACGTAACGTAATGTTAATTAATAAGGTAATTTCGCTATAAAGTTAATAATGGGCGACATAATAGCTGGGCGCATAAGAGTGTGAATTTAATCAATCATTTAAGGCTGTTAGCAACTTCTTGTTAGACCACCACAATGACTGGCCTACTTTAGAATGGTTATAAAGTATTGATTTTATTGTATAATTTCTAAAATCCGCTTGACCAAACCTCCAAAAGATCATATCCAACTTTTGTAAACTAATCGCGCAGCCTTTAACTGCGCATATTGGAGAGTAAAATGAGAAAGACTGAAAGAACTGCACTTTTGTGCAGCACTAAACTATGTGACATCCCTAGCATCGGCAGCATGAGCATTATTGCCCTTATGGCTTCTAGCGCAATAGCAGCCGCACAAGATGTAAACATCTATTCGTATCGCCAGCCCGAGCTGATAAAGCCGCTTACAGATGCATTTACCAAAGAAACTGGCATTAAAGCCAATGTGCTCTTTTTAAACAAAGGCTTGGTTGAACGTATTTCAGAAGAAAGCACTAATTCGCCAGCTGACGTTATTTTGACAGTTGATATTGGGCGCTTACAAGGCGCAGAAGATGCAGGCATAACCCGGTCAATCGACAATGCTGCCATTAATACAAACATTCCATCTGAATATCGTGACCCTGATGGCAATTGGTTTGGCCTTACAACGCGTGGACGTGTTGTGTACGCTTCTAAAGATCGCGTTGCACAAGACAGCATAACATATGAAGAATTGGCTGATCCTAAATGGAAAGGCAAGATTTGTATTCGCGATGGACAACACGCTTATAATATTGCTCTAATTTCTTCTATGGTTGCCAATATTGGCGAAGAAAAAGCTGAAGCTTGGCTGACTGGTTTTAAAAACAATTTAGCACGCAAACCAACTGGCAATGACCGTGCACAAGCAAAGTCTGTCTTTTCTGGTGAGTGTGATCTTGGCATTGGCAACACATATTATGTTGGCCTTATGCAAACCAATGAGAAAAAGCCTGAGCAAAAAGAATGGGCAAAATCTATCAAGGTTCTTTTCCCTAACAATGAGGGACGCGGCACACACGTGAACATTTCTGGTATGGCGCTTGCAAAGCACGCCCCAAACAAAGAGAACGCTATTAAGTTGATGGAATTTTTGGCTAGCCCAAAAGCTCAACAAATATATGGCGAGCAAGTGTTTGAATATCCTGTTGCGCCAAACACACCACCATCAGATTTGGTGAAGGCTTTTGGTGATA
>JBGCEA010000149.1:0-14531 GCA_045105915.1 Nitratireductor sp. | reverse complement strand
TCTTCTACCATAGCTAAAATTGCATTGAGCGGCTGTGGCTTTGAAAATAAATAGCCCTGCCCCTCATGCACATCAATCTCGCGCAAGAGTTCTAGCTGCTCTTGGGTTTCTATGCCCTCGCATATCATTTTAAGATCGAGGCCATTTGCAAGTTCTTTTACAGAGCGCACAATTGCTTCGTTTTGATCGCCACGTTTAAGCGTTCTAATAAACATTTGGTCTAGCTTGATTTTGTTAATTGGGAACTTTGCGAAATAGCCAAGTGAAGCAAAGCCAGTTCCAAAATCATCTAGTGCAAGCCAAACGCCCATTTCACGCAGCTCTTTAAGGGTTGCCACAACTTCGTCTGTTGCTTCTAAAAAGCCCGCTTCGGTAATTTCAATATGCAATCTATGCGCTGGCAAGCCAGTAGCATTTAGAGCTGTTTTAACGAGGGCTACAAGGTCTGTGCGCTTCACCTGAATAGGTGACACGTTTACAGCAATGCTAATATGATCTGGTAATAAAAGCGCATCTTCACATGCTTTATTAAGCACCCACTCGCCTAATTTGTCGATAAAGCCATTTGCTTCTGCAACTTCAACAAAATCAGCAGGCGATACAGGCCCCAATTTTGGGTGCTGCCATCTAACAAGCGCTTCTAGGCCAGTTAAGGCGCCAGAGTGAATATCGACTTGTGGTTGATAATGGATGTGAATTTGATCTTGATCGATGGACTGCCATAAATCGTTTTCAATTGTTCTGGCTTTTGCAAGAACTGAAGAGAACCCTTCTTGATAACCCACAAAACCATTGCCGCTGATTTTGCATGCTTCATCTAATGCTACTTCTGCATTTTCAATTAATTGAGTCGCATTTTTGCTTATTAAATTTGCAGCGCTTGCCGCGCCAACACGCATGCCAACATTAACGACAGCCTTACCAATTTGAAAAGGTTCATTTGTAAGTGAAATCAACTTATTCGCCAGCACTTGAATTTCGATAGGGCTTTTTTTGCCAGACACTGCAACGGCAAACACATCACCGCTTAGACGCGCAAAATCTGCACTCTCATCAAAAACTGCTTCAACTCGACCCTTAAATTGTTTTAGCACCTCATCGCCAACATCGCGCCCCAGCACCACATTGATGGTCTTAAATCTATGTATGTTAAAGGCTAG
Organism: Nitratireductor sp.; assembly: GCA_045105915.1. Taxonomy (GTDB): domain Bacteria; phylum Pseudomonadota; class Alphaproteobacteria; order Rhizobiales; family Rhizobiaceae; genus Salaquimonas. Next base: position 13,371 of record JBGCEA010000149.1, on the reverse strand, counting down.
AACCGTGCATTCGTTTTGGCCAGTTAGCTGCGCTAAGCGTTTATCAATAGAAAGCCTGAATTCGCTTCTGCGCTGTGCACCAGTAAGCTCATCATATTTCGCGTTATGCTCGATTAGTCTTTCTTGCTCTAACCTTTTAGTTACATCTGAAGTTGTAACCGAAATGACTATATTTTCTTCTATCTGCTTATCTTCAAGCTTTGCCAAGCTAGAAACCGTAATAGTGTATTCGAGCGTTGCTAATTTTCCTGCATACAAATTATTATCAATGTCTACCATTCCCTTGCGCATTTCTGCACCTTGGTCTGGCTGCAATGCGCCAACAGCATTTATAATGTCATCAATAATGCACTGGGGAAGCATGTGTATGACTTTAACATCTTCTACAATTGTGCGCGGCAATGCTAAATATTTTCTTGCTCGCTGATTGATGTTTAAAACATCACCCTCTTGGTTCACAATTAAAACACCGTTGTCATTGTCTTGCAAAACCTGATTGAGAACATATTGCGTATTTTTGTTTTTAACCGCAGAAAAGTTCAACAATAAGCGGCGCAAATCTAGTTCTATTATGGTCATCATGACAGCACATAAGAATATAAAGGCATGCACCTGAACAGACGGCAAACCTATATTATGCGCTTTAAACAAATAGAACCCAACTGCTTCGGTTAGAACAGAAAAGAGAGCTAGACCTGCATATTTTGGCAGTGCGGCTTTTATTCTATAAACATGATGAATGAGCAGAGTGAAAAGTAAAATTAAAATAGCTGCAACTGCTAAAACATAATGCGGATTTAAATCAACGCGTTCAATATTTTGTTTCAAAGTTTCGGCAGCAAGCACCTGCACCAGTGCACCTGGCAAAATGCCATGTACTGGCACTGCAAAGTTATCTCGCAACTCTACCGCAGAAGCACCCAGCATAACTGTTTTGCCTTTAATGGCCTCTAGCTGCACTTTATCATCTAACAAGTCTGCAACTGAAATTGTAGGCACGGTGCTTGGATCGACAGAAAAGTTGATGGCAATTTTGCCAGAACTTCCGCCAAATTCGCCACTTAGCACCTGAGGCATAGACGATAATAATTCACCATCTATTACAATATCGGTTGGAAAACTGCGTACAATACCATCGACATCTGGAAGAACATTTACACTTGCAAGCCATGAGTGCTTGGCAAAGTCGTCAATTGGTTTGTTTATTTCAAGCGTGCTCTCATTAGCATTGATTCCGCTTTGCTGCATAAATGCAGGCAGAACCACTAGGCCGCCTGCATTTTCTAGACTTTGAGCGAATCGCTGATCTTGCTCAGGTGTTGAAGGCGAGCTAAAATCGATATCGACTCCAATTTCAGCAACTTCTAACGCTATTAATTTATCGATAATTTGCGCATGCACAGAACGCGGCCAAGGCCAAACCCCAACCTTATCTAATGTTCTTTTATCAATACCCACAAAAACGACTTCGCCAGAAGCAGAACGTTGAGAAAATTTTTCTCTTATTTCTGTGACGTCGTTTTGATAGTATGTAAAAGCACCCATACTCGATAGCGCAAATACAGTTGCTGCAACGAGCGCTAACCAGATAAAATCAGGTATGGATGGTAGATTTTTAGTTCTTTTGGCCATCGCTTATCTTATTTGCCTTTACCTCTGCCGCCCCTGCCCTTAGAGCCTTTGCTACCCTTGCTTCTAGAACCTTTACTTCTCGAGCCCTTGCTGCCTTTGCTTTTAGACCCTTTACTTCTAGAACCCTTGCTGCCTTTGCTCTTAGAGCCCTTATTACCTCTTGAACTTCTACCCTCACGCCCGCCTCTGCCGCGTGAATTCTTGCCTTCACGGCCGCCTCTACCTCTTGCACTTTTGTCGCCGCGACCACTTCTACCACGTGCTGCTTCATCTTCTTCTGCAACTTCATCTAGTTCAAGATCTGCATCTAAATCGTCTTGGCTATTTTTACCTTTTTTGCCTTTGCGGTTTGCACGTTTCTCTTGGCGTTTTTCTAGTTTACCCGCACGTCTTGCCGCTTCTCTTTCAAGTTTTGCTGCTTTGCTCATGCCAGCATAAAGCAAATCTCTTTTCTTTGCCTCAGCTTTTACAGTCGCAACCTTTGGCTGCTTTTTAGCAACACGCTTAACTTTTGACTTTGGGCCTGGGCCCTCAACATTTAACACATTTGTCTGTTTAGAGGAAACGCTTACATTTTGGCTTGAATTAACATCTGCCTGCAAACCATTGCGGCTGTCGGTCACTTCTACCACACCACGATCTACTGCAAGATTTGCTGAGCCTTCTTCTACACTAACGCTAAAGCGTGTGCCTTTAACAACAGCCGATAAAAAAGGTGTTTCAACTTTAAGATGTTTTTGGTTACGCGTTTCAACATCTACAAGGATATTACCAAATTGCTGGCGAATGAGTACTTTTTTGCCTGCGCTGTCACGCTTAGCAATTGCAGCCAAAGTATTTGGTTTAAACTGAATGAACTCTTTGCCACGATTAACAATTAAGCGGCCGCTCTTACCTGTATGTATCCAGCTACTAGATGGCAACTTCATGCCTACATCTAGCTTTACCCAGTCATCGCCGTTTATTGTATATTGTGCTGGTTGGCGAACCTTACCCACAATCCAATCTGCTGCACTTACTGACGTTGTCAAAACTGCAAAGAATAAAATAAAAAATGTTACTATACGTGTAAAAAATGGCATGCCAGTCTCCATAAATCCTAAAGACAGGGGCCCGTCTCCATAAATCCTAAAGACAGGGATAGTTTTATTAAATGAATAAATGCCTAAATTTTAGGCTTACAGCACACAAAGCGGGCAAATTTGATTTACGTAGTTAACGCTACGTTAAACGCATATTTATACTAGATTAGATTTGCTTTATAAGCTTTTAGTCTGCAGTTTTATTAACACGATTTGAAACTTCTTGCGCCGTTTCTACACGCTCTGAATATCGATCTACCAAATATTGCGAGCGACCACGTGTTAATACTGTAAATTTTATCAATTCTTCCATCACATCAACCATGCGATTATAAAATGGTGATGGCTTCATTCTTCCATTTTCGTCGAATTCTAAAAACGCTTTTGGTACTGATGATTGGTTTGGAATGACAATCATTCTCATCCAACGCCCTAAAATACGCATTTGGTTTACGCTATTAAAGCTTTGCGAACCGCCACATACTTGCATAAGTGCTAGTGTTCTGCCTTGTGTTGGCCTGACACCACCAATTGGAGCAAGCGGTAGCCAGTCTATTTGTGTTTTCATAAGGCCAGTCATTGCACCATGGCGCTCTGGCGATGCCCAAACATGTGCTTCTGACCAAAGCGATAACTCGCGCAGTTCCAACACTTTTTCATGTTCTTGCGAAGTTTCGTCCACCAAAGGCAAGCCAGTTGGATCAAACATTTTCACTTCTGCGCCAAGGTGGGTAAGCACTCTGGCCGCTTCTTCGCTCATCAACCTCGAAAAAGAGCGCTCACGCAAAGAGCCATACAGCATTAAAATGCGCGGTGCATGAAACTCCTCATCTGCCTTTGCCAAACCTTTAACATTTATGGGCTGAATTTGGTCAAGATCAATATTGGGAATGTCTTCACTCATGGCGCCGTTACTACCTCGCCATCTTCTTTGGTAAAGCTTGCACCCGATTCAACATCTAGCAACGCAAATACCGTTTCTGATGGACGGCACAAAGCAACACCCTTTTTGCTACAAACAATAGGCCTATTCACCAGCACAGGGTGCTCTAACATTGCTTCTAATATTGTTTCGTTAGAAACATTATCTTGTGTTAAGCCCAGCTCTTTTGCTGGAGACTTGCTGGTTCTAAGCGCCTCTTTTGGTGTAAGATTTGCGCTGGCAAATAACCCTTGCAGCTGCTCACGTGTCCAGCCCGTTTTTAGATATTCAATAACAATTGGCGTTTGCCCAAAGCCTTTTATTATCTCTAACACATTGCGCGAAGTACCACATTCTGGGTTGTGATGAATTACGATGCTCATTGTTTAGCTCTTACTCTCAAAGGTTTTTAACTGCCAGTTACAATAGACCAAAGCAATGAGGGCGGCGCATAATTGTGCGCCCACAAACCATGGCACATCGCTTGGGCGAATGCCTGCAAACGTATCTGAAAGGCCTCTGGCAATTGTTACTGCTGGATTTGCAAAAGATGTTGATGCCGTGAACCAATAAGCAGCTGTTATATAAAGGCCAACTGCCATGGCAACTGCGCTTTCTTTAGCTTTTAGGGTTGCTAAAATAGTGACGATAAGACCAAAGGTAGCAACGCCTTCTGCAAACCATTGCGCGCCGCCTGTTCTTACCTTTTGCGAAAATTGTAGCACTTGCTCGCCAAACATTAGGTGTGCAACCCACACCCCTATTATGCCACCCAGCACCTGAACGCCTATATAAGCCACACTATCACGCTTTGAAATTGTGCGTTTTATTGCAAAAACCAGTGTAACGGCTGGATTGAAATGCGCGCCTGAGATTGGGCCAAGCATTGTGATAAGCACTACCAAAATTGCGCCAGTGGGTATGGTGTTGCCTAAAAGAGCAATGGCAACATTGCCACCTGCCAAACGCTCGCCCATAATGCCTGAGCCAATAACGGTTGCCAGCAGAAGGGCGGTACCCACAAATTCTGCACCTAGTTTTTGTGAAAGAGAACTCATCATTTTACCTTAATATGGCACGCTAATATGACACTTTAACGCGCACATGAAATTTCATTTGCCATGATTATTCGACATATATTATCGCGTCAATTACTTTTGTAATTTGCACGCTTTACGCTAGTCCGCCTACAAAACCTTCTGTTTCTGCCTCAGCCGATAATGCAATGCGCACCGCACCGCTACACCCTCGCTTTTGGCATGTAAGCACTTTTGCAACTTCATCGAGATACGCAAAATCTAAGCCATATGTTGTGATAAGCTTTTGTGGGTCTTCATAGCGTGAATGACCACACTGCTTGCAAGTTACTTCCAGTTTTTGACTGGGTTCTAAGTCTATAAGTTGTAATTGGGTTTGCCAATTCATCACCAAAAATCCTCTGCTCTTGGAATACGGGTATAAGAAATTTTTCCGCCCAAGTGCCCGCCGCTTGGGGGTGTCCATGGCCCCAAGGTTACTAATGACTGGCTGTATTTTCGGTTCACTGCATCTATGGCATTGGTTACCCTCTCCCATTTTTGACGATCTTCATCATCGTTTAGCAGCATGTCTAATTGTCGTGTATTGGCTATTGTCAAATCGCCAAGGGTCACGCCAATGCGTACTATGCGCGTATTTGCAGGTAGGCGTAATTTGGCTCTGCCCCATAAAATTTTTAGAGCGTTCAAAACTGCCTGATCGTCATTTACAATGGGTAGCGATAAGCTATCGCTATAGCTGTTATCTTTCATGCCGCACCACAAATAGAGCCTGCTCGAATAATAGCCTGCTTTGCGCATGCGCCGCGCCGCTTTGATGAGTAACATGCGCCCTATTTGGTAGGCTTCATCTACTGAGCGCGCATCGGGCGGCAATACGCGCCCATGGCCAAACATGCCTCTGTCTGACTTTGATGCGTGAATTGCATAACCATGTAGAGCATACCACAAGCGCTCGCCTGTAACGCTGCGCCAAATTTTGCGCATGTGTTTGGGCGGCAAAGCCAGCAATTTTTGCATATCATAAATGCCAAGCATGTTTAGCCGTTTTGTCATTCGGCTTCCAATGCCTGGAATATCGTCAAAGGGAATTGAATGTAAAACCTTGGGCACTTGCTCTGGTGTCCATATGGTTGTGCCGTCTGGTTTGTTTTGCTTGCCTGCAATTTTTGCCAATTGCCGGTTAGCTGCAAAGCCAATTGAGCAAGTTATGTATGGCCCTACATAACGCGCAATACGCTGCTTAATACGATCAGAGACATCTTGAGGGTAAAGGCGCTGTGTTGCATCTAGGCGGCACGTAATTTCGTCTATCGATTTAACAGCCTCTACGGGCAGCACCGCATTAATTTCTGCAATAAGCGTGTTGTGCGCGCGCCTATATAAATCTGGATTTTGAGGCACTAAAACAATATGAGGGCAGCGCTCTTTTGCTTCTTTTACCTTCATCACATTTTTGCAGCCAAATGCTTTTGCTTCTTTTGAGCAAGCAATGACACAAGTGAACTGCGTATTATCGAAGGGCACAATGCCCACAGGCCTATTGCGCAAACGCGGCTTTGCTTGCTGCTCGACAGAAGCAAAAAATCCATCAAAGTCTAGATATAAACACTCAATTGTTTCGGGTTTTCGCACTGATTCTGCCTCTTTTGAAAAGAGAACAAAATAGGAACAAATTCCTTTGCGAGTCAATAATTATTTGGCGCTAAGAGCTATAAAAATATTTAAAAAGAACGCTTTTTAAGAAATCGCCTTTATGGCGGTATCTATTCTTTTTGAGAAACTCTCTATGCTGTAATGCTTTTTTGTAAAATCACTATTGGCTTGAAAATCAACTTTTTCAGGCCAATTAATTGCGCCGCGATAAAAGCGACACGGAATATGTTGGATGGTTTTTTTGGGATACATCCAAGGCTCTAACAAGGTTAGGCCACCGCAATGTCCAATTTCTGCTGCAACTATGCCTTGCGTTTCTCTGTGCGTGGGCAAAAAGACATGCGTTTTTCTATAATAAGCCGTTAAGTTTTCAAACGGAATGGCCTGATATTGGCTTGAAGAAGCCTCAAATAAATTTTCTACAATGCCGTCATGGTTGTGATACCAAATACGAACTTTTTTTCTTTCGTTAAACAGCTTTTCACACTGATCTAAAATTTGTTGCACACGTGCGCGCCTTTTAGGCATGTAATGATCGACCAAAACAGTGAAATAGTCATCGTGTTCGGGATATAAGTATTTTGGATCGAAGCCTTGTCCAACATAAAAGCAATTTTTGCGTGCATCTTGCATATGCGTAAAAACATAATCTGCTTTATACTTGCTTGGCTGAAATGCCGATTGCATCCAGACTTTGGGCTTGTTTGGTAGTTTTTTAGTTCTAAAGTCTACCGTCGTGCCGCCCATTTGTTTGATTGTAGCAACAAGCTGGGGTTTGCGCCTTAGCAGCTCATCGCCCACGCCAAAATATAAATCATAATTGGGAAAATTGCTGACATCTTCTTGATTTGAGCATGTATCATATTCATAGCCAGCTAAGCTTAGAGCCGTTTTGATATTGTTAAAGAAAACACCCGGATACCCCTTTGGTTGTTGATTTCCTATTAACAAAATCTTTGTCACTGCAATCTCTTTTCTTGAATAAACTTTTGTAATTCTCTTTATTTAGCGGCAATTAAAGCTACTAAACCAAGCTCACTTAAATGGCTATCAACAAACGAGCATAAATGTTAGAGCCCTTTTGAATAGAGGCTGTGGAAAACACTCGCCTAAAAGTGAAGAAATAGCTCGCAATTATTGGATGCTTTATGTACCAATATTTGCAAGAATGGCGGCTGAGTAAAGCGGCATAATAAACGAAAGTGAAACTCTCTTGAAAAGTACAAACAAATGAACGAGCCTGCTCCAAATTGGGTCAAGCGAATGGCTCCTTATAAGGCCGCTTATAATGGCCGCGCAACACTGGAAGTAATCCTTACCATTGTTCCTCTTGTTATTTGCTGGGTTCTTATGTGGTATGCTTTGCAATATCACCTTGCACTGGGCTTGTTGATGGCTTTGCCAACAGGTGGTTTTTTAATTCGTTTGTTTGCTATTCAACATGATTGTGGCCATGGCGCTATGTTCTCTTCTAATGCTGCTAATGATTGGGTTGGCCGTGTGTTGGGTGCATTTACTTTTACACCATATGATTATTGGAAACACAGCCATGCTTTGCACCATGCAAGCTCGGGCAATTTAGACAAACGCGGCTTTGGCGACATTACAACCCATACGATTGAAGAGTATAAAGCGCTTAGCCAAACACAGCGCATTTTGTATCGCCTTTATCGCAATCCAATTGTTATGTTTTTGATTGGTCCTGCTTATGTTTTCTTTTTCAAGCAGCGTCTGCCATTTGAAATGCTAAACCGTGGATGGACACCTTGGCTTAGTACGCTTTCAACAAATGTTGGCATCGCGATTATTTTTGCAGTAGGCATTTATTTAGTGGGCGTTAAAGATTTTCTTATCATCCAGCTTTCTACTGTGTTTGTAGCGGCGGCTATGGGTATTTGGCTGTTTTATGTTCAGCACCAGTTTGAAGATACACATTGGGAACGCAAAGAAGTATGGAAACGCGAATACGCTGCGCTAATGGGCAGCTCATATTATGCGCTTCCAAAACCAATTATGTGGCTAACGGCTAATATTGGTATTCACCATGTGCATCACTTATCAGCGCAAGTGCCGTTTTATCGCCTGCCTGAAATCTTGAAAGAGTATCCAGATTTAAAAACAATCGGGCGCCTTAGCTTTTGGCAAAGCTTGAAATGCGTGCCACTTACTTTGTGGGATGAGAACTCAAAACGCATGATCTCTTTTCGTGAATTGGGAAAGATGCCAACAGCTGCTGCCATAGAACCAGCAGAATAGTGGCATAAGATTTTATTGATGGTTCATAGATTGTAATGAACCATCATTAAAAATTGCTTCATAGATAAATTCATCTTTACGAGCGTAGTAATAAAGTTGCATATGATATGTAACTATTATTCGCAGCTTAAAGAAAGAATGCGCTATGTCCTCTCATACTTCTATTGTCGACCCTGATGGCCTTTTAGAATTCTCTGTTGTTTTTACAGACCGTTCTTTAAATTCAATGTCTAAAAAATTCCAAGGCGTGATGAACAACATTTCTTCAACCATGAAGGATGTGTATGGCGCGAAAGGCGTGGCTATTGTGCCAGGCGGTGGCACATATGGCATGGAAGCCGTGGCACGCCAATTTGCAACCGATAAAAACTGCATGGTGATTAGAAATGGTTGGTTTAGCTATAGATGGACCCAAATTTTTGACGCTGGCAACATTCCAGCTTCCAGCAATGTTTTAATTGCTGAGCAATCTCAAGAAAACACACAGCCAACGTTCTCGCCTTTACCAATTGAAAAAGTAGTTGCAGAAATTTTGGCAACAAAACCTGATATGGTTTTTGCACCGCATGTAGAAACATCTGCTGGCATTATGCTGCCAGATGATTATGTAAGCGCAATTGGCGAAGCTGTGCGCAGCTATGGTGGATTGTTTGCCCTTGATTGCATTGCCTCTGGCACGGTTTGGGTAGACATGAAAAAGTGCAATGTTGATATTTTAATCAGCGCACCACAAAAAGGCTGGTCTGCCTCTCCTGCCGCTGGCCTTGTAATGCTAGGCGAGCGCGCAATCGAAAAAATGGCAGACACACAAAGCACAAGCTTTGCTTGCGATTTGAAAAAGTGGTTTGAAATTATGCAAGCTTATGAGAATGGCGGTCATGCTTATCATGCTACTATGCCAACAGATGCACTTGCTGGCTTTAATGAAGTTGTAAAAGAAACTAAAGCTTATGGCTTTGAAAAAGTGAAACAAGATCAACTGGAACTTGGCAGGCAAGTGAGAGCGCTATTAAAATCTAAGGGTTATAAAAGCGTTGCACCTGCTGGCTTTGAAGCGCCGGGCGTTGTGGTGAGTTATACCGATGATGGCGACATTAAATCTGGCAAGAAATTTGCTGAAAACGGTGTTCAAATTGCTGCGGGTGTGCCGCTACAATGTAATGAGCCAAGCGACTTTTCGACCTTTAGAATTGGGCTGTTTGGTTTAGACAAATTGCAAAACATCGAGCGCACCGTAAAGACGCTAGAAAACGCGCTTGAAAAAGTTAGCTAAAATAAAGCGTAGCGGCTTTAAAAGTCGCTACGGCTTTTTATGGCGGCGCTCAAAGTGCCCTCATCTAAATAATCAAGCTCGCCGCCAACCGGCACGCCATGTGCAAGGCGGGTAATTTTCAAATTTAGTCCATCTAGCTGATCGGTAATATAGTGCGCCGTTGTTTGGCCTTCTACGGTGGCGTTTACCGCGATAATAACTTCTTTGATATTTGAATTACTATCACTTGCACGCGTAATAAGCGCTGCAATATTTAAATCATCTGGGCCAACACCGTCCATAGGTGACAGCGTACCGCCAAGCACATGATAACGACAATTAATGGCACTTGCGCGCTCTAGCGCCCATAGGTCTGAAACATCTTCTACAATAACCAGCGTTGCATCTTCGCGTTTTGGATCTGTACAAATAATGCAAGGATCAGACGTATCAACATTGCCACATGTGCTGCATTCTAAAACATGTTCAAGGGCATCGCTTGCGGCAATAGATAGCGGGCCAAGCAGTGTTTCTTTTTTCTTTATCAAATGCAGAGCGGCTCTTCTTGCAGAGCGCGGCCCTAACCCTGGCAGTCTTGCTAAGATTTGAATAAGCTTTTCAATTTCAGGGCCGGTGACCTGCTTTGCCATTTTTTACTGCCTTAAATATGCACGATCTTAAAATGGCAATTTCATACCTGGTGGCAATTGCAAGCCAGAGGTTAGCTCTTGCGTTTTTTCTTGCACCATGCGCTCAACTTTGTCTTTGGCATCTGCATGCGCTGCAATGATTAGATCTTCAATAATTTCAGCTTCGCCTTCGCTTACCATTGAAGGGTCTATGTTGATTGAGCGAAGATCAAACTTGCCCGACAAAGTAACCTTTACCATGCCAGCGCCTGCGCTACCTTCTGCTTCAATTTCAGACATGCCTTCTTGCATTTCTTGCATTTTAGATTGCATCTCTTTTGCCTGCTTCATCAGGCCCATAATATCTTTCATTTGGGAGCTCCGTTCGTCTTAAAATATAAGTTATTCATCAAATGGGGTTATTCGAAGAAATCGTCAAGGTTCGCATCACCAGAACCTGAAGTGTTTGACGCATTTAAATCATCGTCATCATCTTCTTCTGGTGCTGGGGGCAAGGCTTCTTGCTCTGCACGTATGCGCACATCAACTATGCGCGCGCCATCAAATGCTTTCATTATAGCGGCAACAGCTGGGTGCGATCTAGCATCTTCTAGTTTTTGGTTTAACTCAGCGCGTTCAATTTCTTCAATTGTAGGCAAGCCATCTTTTTGGCTAATTACCAGCGCCCAGCGTGTGCCTGTCCATTCTTCTATTTTCTTGGCAAAGTGTTGCGTGGCTTCGCGTGGTGGATTGCCAACTAGATTATATTCTAGATATCCATTTTTGCATTCTACCAAACGTATATTGCGTTTTAAAAAGGTCTTTGCTTTTAAGTCGCGTCTGTCTTCTGCCAAGAATAACAATTCATCAAATGTATTTACAACGCGCTTTGGCTTTTCTGCCTCTTCAGTTTTTGGCTGTAGGGCTGGCGCTAAAACTTCGTCGCTTGTAGCGCCTAACTCATAGTTTGCTGGCGCGCTTATTGGCACACTGTCATTTGCTGCTGCAGCTTGGGGCGCAAATTTCACTGGGCTAGTGCTTGGCATATGGCGCGTTGAAGATGCATCGCCACCACTTGATGGCATGGCAGGCGCACCGCCTTTTGGTGATGCGTTTGATGGAGAAGCCGTGCTTGTGTTTTGCTCTAATGAGCGCACTTCTTGAACCAGCTTTTCATAGCTGGGCAAATCTGCTGCATGGGTTAGGCGCACAAGCACCATTTCGGCAGCGGCAAGAGCGCGCTCAGAAGTTTGAACCTCGTTTAAGCCTTTTAGCAAAATTTGCCATGCTCTACCTAAAATTTGAACCGATAGCTTGTCTGCAAAGGCACGCCCACGCTCGCGTTCAGTTTCAGAAAAACTACCAACATCAGCCAGCACACCATCGCTTGTATTTGTGGTGGTGTATTTGAGGCGCGTTACATAATGAATGAAGTCGGCTAAATCTGTTAGCACCACATATGGGTCGGCGCCAATTTCATATTGCGATTGAATTTCTGCAAGTGCTTTTGCAATTTCACCGCTCATGACATTTTCAAACAAATCAATCACGCGGCTTCTATCTGCAAGGCCAAGCATAGAGCGCACATTTTCGGCAATCACATTGCCATCGCTATGGGCAATTGCCTGATCGAACATAGACAGCGCATCGCGCACCGAACCTTCAGATGCACGGGTTAGCATGGCTATTGCATCTTCTTGCACTTGCACATTTTCAAGTTTCGCAATTTTGTTTAAGTGCGTTGCCATAGTGCCTGTGTCTATGCGGCGTAAATCAAAACGCTGACAACGCGAAAGCACCGTAATGGGCACTTTACGAATCTCAGTTGTTGCGAAAATAAATTTTAGGTGCGATGGCGGCTCTTCTAGCGTTTTGAGCAAGCCATTAAAGGCGTTGCGCGAGAGCATATGCACCTCATCGATGATATATACTTTGTAGCGCGCAATTGCGGGTGCGTATTGCACCGATTCAATAATATCACGAATGTCGTCGATACCAGTATGCGACGCCGCATCCATTTCTATGACATCTACATGGCGACCCTGCATAATGGATTGGCAATGCTCGCCTTCATTTGCAATGTCTATGGTAGGCTGATCTATGGTGTCAGTTTTGTAGTTTAGCGCCCTTGCTAAAATACGCGCTGTTGTGGTTTTACCTACACCTCTAACGCCAGTTAGCATGTATGCTTGGGCTATGCGCCCTGTCTTAAAAGCATTTGAAAGCGTACGCACCATTGGCTCTTGGCCAATTAGGTCATCAAAATTTTGAGGGCGATATTTGCGCGCAAGTACACGATAGGCATTGTCCATTTGCCCTCCGTTTTGCTCACTGCCCTGCTCGTTTGATTTATCGTCGCTCATGATTATGCTTTTCCTGTTGGAAAAATAGTACAGAACCTTTTGGTACTTTGCACCCCAAAAGCGTTACTTTGGCAAAAGATATCACATCAAAATTCAATTTTTAAGAAAAGGTGGAAGACTGGATATGGTGACCCGAGAAGAAACTCGTTGTGGCTGCTTCCTTCCGGACCTGACCAGATTGGCGAGGGACTCGTCCACCGCCAGCCTTCCAAGAAAATATATCGTCTTTCTTGATACAAATTGCAAGCCCAACGCCATGTTTTTGTGGCATTATAGTTTTCGATTCGAAAATACAAAACAAAAAGCCTTTGAAAGAGAATGAAATTGAGCGTATTTAAACTAGATTCCCGCCTTGAAGCAGACAGTATTCCACTTGGTAATTTACGTATTTGCCATGTTAGGCTGATGAAAGATTCGCGCTGGCCTTGGCTCTTACTCATTCCTCAACGCCCAGATGTAAGTGAGTTGTATTCGCTTTCTAATCGTGAATTAGAGCAAGCAAGCCGCGATGCGGCAGATGCCTCTTGGGCTTTGAAGCAAAT
>JBGCEA010000148.1:0-6044 GCA_045105915.1 Nitratireductor sp. | reverse complement strand
CGGCTTTTTGGTTACGCGCCGAATGCTCGCTATGTTCCAAAAATCTTAATAGGGAGTTAGAAGTATGTTTTCTAATGGTATTCTTTCTGCTGCCTATATAGCAGCCTCAGTTTTATTTATTTTATCGCTTGGTGGTTTAAGCGGTCAAGAAAGCGCAAAGCGCGCAGTTTGGTATGGCATTGTGGGTATGGCAATTGCTGTGCTTGCAACCGTGTTTGGACCTGGTGTTTATAATGTGCCGCTTATTTTGGGCTCAGTGCTTTTTGGATCGCTTATTGGCTATTATTTAGCTGCAAAAGTGCAAATGACAGAGATGCCGCAATTGGTTGCAGCGCTGCATTCATTTGTTGGCTTGGCGGCTGTGTTCATTGGTTTAAATGCCGATATTGAACTCACGCAAGTTAAAGAACTAGTGGCAAGTGGCGGCGCGCTTGATGGGCTGACAGCTTTTGGCAAAAAGCTGGCTGGCAAAGACGCAGTTGAAATTTCTATCTTAAAAGTTGAAGTGTTTTTAGGTGTGTTTATTGGCGCAGTTACCTTTACGGGTTCTATTATTGCGTTTGGCAAACTCGCTGGTAAATTTGATGGCAAGCCAAAGCAATTACCGGGTGGGCATGTCTTAAATTTGGTTGCGCTTATTGCCTGCATTGTACTGGGCATCATGTATTTAAATGGCGCTGGTATTTGGACCATGATTGGCGTTACCATTATTGCAGGCCTTATTGGTTGGCACTTGATTATGGGTATTGGCGGCGCTGACATGCCAGTGGTCGTATCGATGCTTAACTCATATTCTGGTTGGGCAGCTGCGGCTATTGGCTTTACGCTTGGCAATGATTTGCTGATTGTTGTTGGTGCGTTGGTTGGTTCGTCTGGTGCTATTTTGTCATACATTATGTGCCGCGCGATGAACCGCAAATTTGTGTCCGTTATCTTGGGCGGCTTTGGCGGCGCATCTGGCCCTCAAATGGAAGTTGAAGGTGAGCAAGTAGCGATTAATGCAGATGGTGTGGCTAGCGCTTTAGAAGATGCTGATAGCGTGGTAATTATTCCAGGTTATGGCATGGCAGTTGCACAAGCACAGCAATCTGTTTCTGAACTTACAAAGCGCTTGCGCGATAAGGGGAAAGAAGTTCGCTTTGCTATTCACCCTGTTGCTGGTCGTTTGCCAGGTCACATGAATGTTTTGCTAGCAGAGGCAAAAGTGCCTTATGATATTGTGCTTGAAATGGATGAGATAAATGATGATTTCCCGCAAACTGATGTGGCTATTGTTATTGGCTCAAACGACATTGTAAATCCTGCTGCGCAAGAAGATCCAAATTCTCCAATTGCTGGTATGCCAGTGCTGGAATGTTGGAAAGCGAAACAAGTGTTCGTTTCTAAACGCGGTCAAGGCACAGGCTATTCTGGGATTGAAAATCCACTGTTTTTCAAAGAAAACACCAGAATGTTTTATGGCGATGCTAAGGCCTCAATTGATGCTTTGCTTCAAAAATTATAAACTTGATATTATGAAATATAAATAAGCCCCGATATGTTGAATGTTGGGGCTTATTTTTTTGACTGTTGTGAAATTGGATTTGGTGCCATATTTATTGAAGATAATTGCTTAGATGGAGCGCGCTATGAATGAAGCAAAAATTGATATGAGCATGAAGCCTATCGTTAAGGGCTTTTTTGATGAAGTGACCAATACCATTTCGTACGTGGTTCAAGACCCAAATTCAAATGCATGTGCTATCATAGATTCTGTTATGGATATTGATTATGCTGCTGGGCGCATTTCTTATGAACATGCCGATATTCTAATTGAATATATTGTGCAGAATAAATTATCGCTAGAATGGATTATAGAAACGCATGTGCATGCAGACCATTTGTCTGGCGCGCCGTATATTCAGCAAAAGCTTGGCGGTAAAATTGGTATTGGCAAGCAAATTAAATTTGTTCAAGAAACCTTTGGCAAAATTTTTAATGAAGGTACGCAGTTTCAGCGCGATGGCTCTCAGTTTGATGCGTTGTTTAGCGATGGTGACACCTATAAAATTAGTAGCCTTGACGCTTTTGCAATGCATACGCCGGGTCATACGCCTGCGTGCATGGTGCATGTCATGGGCAATGCTGCATTTGTTGGTGACACTTTGTTTATGCCAGATGGTGGATCGGCTAGGGCTGACTTTCCTGGGGGAGATGCTGGCGAACTATACGATTCCATTCAGCGCGTCTTAACGCTACCCGATGATATGCGTTTGTTCATGTGCCATGATTATGGGCCAAATGGGCGTGACATAGAATGGGAAACTACTGTGGGCGCTGAAAAGCGGCATAATATTCATGTTGGTGGCGGCAAAACAAAAGAAGAGTTTGTTAAGTTTAGAACAGAACGCGATGAAAAGCTGTCTATGCCAAAACTTATTATTCCAGCCCTTCAAACCAATATACGCGCAGGCGAGGTGCCAACGGACAAAGATGGCAATATGGTTTTGAAAATTCCAGTTAATAAGCTTTAGCCCTTATTCACAAACTTGCACTTACTCCCTTGAAAGAGGCGCTGTTTTGTGCCCTCATGTTTATGACTGTGTAAACATGGAGTTATGTTATGAAATTATTTAAATCCCTTATTACTGCTGGCGCCCTTGCGCTAAGTGCATCTGTTGCTTTTGCAGATGCTGAACCTGCGCTTATTTATGATTTAGGCGGCAAGCTAGATAAGTCTTTCAATGAAGCAGCTTTCCAAGGTGCTGAAAAGTTTAACAAAGACACTGGTATTGCGTATCGTGATTTTGAATTGCAATCAGATGCACAGCGCGAGCAATCGCTTCGTCGTTTCGCTCAACAAGGCAGAAACCCAGTTGTTGTAGCTGGCTTTTCTTGGGGCGGCGCAATGGGCGTTATTGCCAAAGAATTTCCTGATACAAAATTTGTAATCATCGATTCAGTTGTAGATCAGCCAAATGTTCGCTCTGTTGTGTTTAAAGAACAAGAAGGTTCTTACCTTGTTGGCTTGTTGGCAGCTATGGCATCTAAGTCAAAGAAAGTTGGCTTTGTTGGCGGAATGGACATTCCTCTAATTCGCGCATTTGGTTGTGGCTATAAGCAAGGTGCTGTTTCTGTTGGCGCTGATGTTGAAGTTTTCCAAAACATGACAGGTACAACTGGTGCTGCATGGAATGACCCTGTTAAGGGCGGCGAACTTGCTAAATCACAAATTGGCCGTGGTGCTGATGTTGTTTATCATGCTGCTGGTGGTACTGGTATTGGTGTGTTGCAAGCTGCAGCAGATAGCGGTGCGCTGGGTATTGGTGTTGATAAAAACCAAAACCACTTACACCCAGGTAAAGTTTTGACATCTATGCTTAAGCGCGTTGACGTTGCTGTTTTTGAAGCAATGAACGATGTTAATAACGACAAGTTCACAGCTGGTGTTCAAGTTCTTGGTCTTGCAGAAGGCGGTGTTGGTGTTGCTCTTGATGACAACAACAAAGCTTTGATCAACGCAGAAATGAGCGCGGCACTTGATGCTGCTAGCAAGAAAATCATTTCTGGCGAAGTTGTTGTGCATGACTATCGTTCAGACGATAAGTGTCCGCTTTAAGTTATTTGGACATATGTGAAATAAATGTCGGGTAAACAAAAAAATAGGGGCGCAGATGTTGCGCCCCCAGCGATTGAGCTATCCGGCATTTGCAAATCTTTTGGCCCCATAAAGGCCAATGAAGATATTTCTATGGTTGTGCGCAAAGGTACAATTCATGGCATTGTTGGCGAAAACGGTGCGGGCAAGTCTACCTTAATGTCTATTTTGTACGGGTTTTATCGTGCAGACAAAGGTGCTGTTTTTATAAATGGCGAAGAAGTTTCTATAAAAAATTCAGACGATGCAATAGCGGCTGGCATTGGTATGGTGCACCAGCACTTTATGCTTGTGAAACCCTTTAGCGTTTTAGAAAATGTTATTTTGGGCGCTGAGGGTGGCTGGAACCAAAAGAAATCTTTGGAAAATGCTCGCGTTGTTTTAGAAAAACTGGCGGCTGATTATGGTTTAGATGTTGATCCAGATGCAATTGTGGGCGAACTTTCAGTAGGCTTGCAACAGCGTGTTGAGATTTTAAAAGCGCTTTATAGAAATGCGGAAGTTTTAATATTAGACGAACCAACTGGTGTTTTAACACCATCAGAAACCGTGCATCTTTTTCGTATTTTGAATGAGCTGAAAGAGCAGGGCAAAACCATTATATTTATCACGCATAAATTGCGTGAAATTTTAGAGATTACTGACACTGTGAGTGTTATGCGCCGTGGGCGCATGGAACAAACAAAACAAACAAATGAAACCAATGTTAAAGACCTTGCCCAGATGATGGTGGGGCGCGAAGTTTTGTTACGCGTTGAAAAGTCTAAGCCAAAAATTGGTGAGACGATATTAGCCGTTAAAAATTTGGGCGTTGTTGAAAATGGCGTTGCGCGTTTAAAAGATGTTTCTTTTGAGATTAAAGCTGGCGAGATTTTGGGCGTTGCGGGTGTTGCTGGCAATGGACAAAGCGCACTGCTTGATGTTTTGAGCGGTATTGGTTGCGCTCATTCTGGCAGTGTTGAAATTCACGGCAAACCAATAAATATTGATGTGCCACTGCAAGCTGCTAGTCGGCGTGAAGTTGGAATAGGGCATGTGCCAGAAGACAGACATATAAGAGGTTTGGTGACGCCTTTTAAAGTTTGGGAAAATGCACATTTTGGACATCATCGTAGCGAAGAATTTACAAAGGGCTTGCTCTCAAATCCTAAGCGCATGATCGAGCATTCTCAAAAGCTGTTAGATGCGTTTGATGTAAGGCCTAATAATCCGCATATACGCACCGCAAATTTATCTGGTGGTAATCAGCAAAAAGTTGTTCTGGCGCGCGAGATAGATCGCAATCCTGATTTGCTAATCATTGGGCAACCCACCAGAGGTGTTGATATTGGTGCGATTGAATATATTCACCGTGAAATTGTAAAATTGAGAGATGCGGGGAAAGCGATTTTGCTCGTATCTGTTGAACTTGAAGAAATATTAAATTTGTCAGATCGTGTTATTGTTATGTTTGATGGGGCTATCTCTGGCGAACGTATTGCGCAAAAAACCAATGAGCAAGATTTGGGTCTGTTAATGGCAGGCATTGATGAGAAGGAGCGTGTCTCATGAATGAATTGCCAAAGTGGATGGATGTATTTTTAGTTCCTGTTATTTCGGTTGCAATTGCATTGTTAATTTCGGGTTTGGTTGTTTTAGCGATTGGTGAAGACCCGCTTCGCGCAGTTGAAATCATGCTTTATGGCGCGTTTGGCAACAGCTATAATCTTGGTTTTACGCTTTATTATTTCACAAACTTTTTGTTTACTGGCCTTGCTGTTGCGCTGGCTTTTCATGCTTCGCAATTTAATATTGGTGCAGAAGGGCAAGCTATTTTTGCAGGTATTGGCGCGGCATTGGTTGGGCTTTATTTTGACCAAACCCATTGGCTAATTGTTTTGCCGCTTGGTATTTTGGTGGCATTTGCCTTTGGCGCTGCATGGGCATTTATTCCAGCATATTTGCAGGCAAAGCGTGGTAGCCATATTGTTATCACTACCATCATGTTCAATTATATTGCGGCTGGTTTAACAGTTGCTTTGCTATCGAATTTGCTAAAACCTGTTGGACAACAAGCCCCTCAAACACGCACGTTTGGTGATGGCGCACATTTGCCGCGCATCGATGAAATGCTTGCTTGGATAGGTGTTGAGGTTCAGCGCATGGAAGGCAACATTATGTTCTTTGTTGCGCTGATTGTGTGTTTTCTGGTTTGGCTCTTCTTGTGGCGCACGCATTTGGGTTATGAAATTAGAGCCTTTGGGCACTCAGAAACGGCAACTGAATATTCGGGTGTTTCAAGTTTTAAAATTATTGTTGTTGTTATGCTTATTTCTGGCGGCTTAGCTGGCTTGCTGGCTACTAACGCAGTGCTTGGCCAGCAACATAGGTTGGCGCTTGGTTTTGTTGAGGGCGCTGGTTTTACCGG
>JBGCEA010000147.1:0-17583 GCA_045105915.1 Nitratireductor sp. | reverse complement strand
ATGACGCTAACCACGGCCTTTCGCTATAAATTGATTTGTCTGACATACCGCCTCCCAACAAAGTAAAGTCAAAATCAATTTAGACGAAATAACCAAACTTCCAAAGCAGAACTTGTTCAAAACAGCAATTTTTAGTCAACTAATCGTGGGTAGCGCCAAAAATCAGTTGTTTTTGATTATACGAGCCATACCAGCAACGCGTATCGAAGAGCCAGCCTCGCTAGACAGTTGAACATTAATCAAAGAGCGACTTCCCATATCTTCGCCTTGAACGATGTTAATCTCGCCTTCATGTGGCCAATCAATGTCTCGCAAATATCCTGCAAGTGCAGCGCTCGCAGCACCTGTTGCAGGGTCTTCATATACCCCGCCAGAGGCAAATGGGTTGCGCGAATGAAACAGAGTTGGTGTTTGTGCATAAGCCAAGCAAACGGTTACCAGCTCGTTTTCGCGCATAAAGCGCTTACCTGCTTCAAGATCATATTCCATGTCGGCCAAACGTTCACGATGCTTTAAACCAATCACCAAATGATTAGCGCCGCCATTGGCAAAAGCTGGTGGCATTGCAGGGTCTAAATCATCATAGCCATATCCAAACAATTCAAGAGCTTGGCTCACCAAATCTGGGTCTGCAGGTCTGCTAAAAGTTGGCGGCGATTGCAATGCAGCATGAATACCAGTGTCTGTTTTAGTGCCCTCTACACTAATATTGGCTTCATTTAATTTAAGATCAAACGTGGCATCACCAAACTTCATGGCAAGCACCGCGCCAAGCGCAATGGTAGCATGACCACAAAATGGCACTTCGCTTTCAGGCGAAAAATAACGAGTGCGCCATACATCGCCCTCTTTAGTTGCAAAGGCTGTTTCTGAATATCCAACTTGCGCAGCAATCTCTTGCATCTTTTCAGCTTGTGGCAAAGCATCGCCTATAAAAACGCCTGCAGGATTTCCACCCTGCTCTCCATCTGAAAAAGAGGCAATTTTCAAAATTTCAACATCTAACATCTGCGTACCTTTAAGTTTGATCTAATACAAAATTTAATCTGGTAGACAGAGTTAGGCATTAAAAAATGGAATACAAGAAACAAATTGTAAGCATGACAGATTACTTGTTTTTAAAATCATACGGCGCATCAGTTTTAAGAAACTTGCGCTTTAGCAAGGCGCACACTGGCTTCTAAAGTTTGCAAAAAGTTAGAACGATCTTTAGCGCTAAAGGCTTTGTTATAGCCTTTTATCTCACCGCTCTCGCGCAAGCTCTGATTTAAATCACGCATCGCAACTTGCATGCCAATACTCTCTTGCGTGAACTCACGCCCTGTTGGCCCTATAACGCGCACAAAGTTTGAAAC
Organism: Nitratireductor sp.; assembly: GCA_045105915.1. GTDB lineage: Bacteria > Pseudomonadota > Alphaproteobacteria > Rhizobiales > Rhizobiaceae > Salaquimonas. Next base: position 16,228 of record JBGCEA010000147.1, on the reverse strand, counting down.
ACAGCGCTCTGCCAGCAAAATATCTGCCGTAATTACAATATCGTTTTTCACAGCAGCTTCCACGATCCAATCATCAGCCGCATCTGCATTTTTGGGCACAATGACATTTCGTATCATAGGATCGCGCGAGGGGCGCATACCCCCATTAGAGACAAGCGTAACCACTAAGCCATGGCGCTCAGCTACTTTTAAAACTTCATCTTTTACGGGGCACGCATCTGCATCAATATAAATTATAGGTGCTATTTGCTGGTCAGCATTACTCATGTGTTCTGGTATTTCTCTTAACTTTTGGCTTGCATGCTGTTTACTGCTTTCATTATTGCCTCTGGAGTTGCTGGCGCATTTAACTCTGGCACGACACCAGGTTTAATGGATGCAATGGCATGCGTGATTGCAGAAAAAACAGAAGTTGCCAACATAACAGGCGGCTCACCCACAGCCTTAGACTGATAGATGGTTTTTTCTTTATTACCTTTATCTTGGAACAATTCGACACGAAAATCTTCAGGCACATCTGTGCAAGTAGGAATTTTGTAAGTAGAAGGCGCATGGGTGCGCAAGCGCCCAGCATCATCAAACACCAACTCTTCAGTTGTCAGCCACCCCATACCTTGCACAAAGCCACCTTCAATTTGGCCAATATCTAAAGCAGGGTTTAGCGAGTTGCCCGTATCATGCAAAATATCAACACGTCTTACACGGCTCTCGCCTGTCAAAACATCTACCAACACTTCGGCGCAGCACGCACCATAAGCAAAATACAAAAACGGATTGCCCTCAATCGCATCTCTATCCCATGTTATTTTTGGCGTTGCATAATATCCCGTCGCAGAAAGCTGAATACGGTTTAAAAAGCAAAGTTTGGTAAGTTCGCTAAAAGTAATTTTTTTATTTCCAAGATTGACCTTCCCCTTAGAAAAAGAAATCTGCTTTGTATCAACCCCAAAATGTGAAGCTGCAAAATCTATCATTCGTTTTTTAATAGTTAGCGCTGCATTTTTTGCAGCCATACCTTTTAAATCAGAACCAGAAGATGCGGCAGTTGGCGTTGTGTTTGGCACCTTTTCGGTGCGTGTTGCACTTGGGCGAACTTGCTCAATTCCAACACCAAATTCTTCTGCAACCACCTGAGACACTTTTGTATAAAGCCCTTGCCCCATTTCGGTGCCACCATGGTTTATTTGCATCGAACCGTCTGCATAAACATGCAGCAATGCGCCCGCTTGGTTAAGATGTTTTAGCGTAAAGGCTATGCCAAATTTAAGTGGGTTAAGCGCTATGCCTTTTTTCAAGAACTTGTTTTTAGCGTTGAACTTCTCAATCGACTTTCTGCGCTTTTGATAGTTCGAGCTGCGCTCCAATCTATCAACAATTTCAACAATCACATTGTCTTTTACACGCATGCCATAAGGCGTTATATTTTTGGACTTTGTATAAAAATTACGTCGTCTTATTTCTAGCGGGTCTTGGCCTAAATGAATGGCAATTTGGTCCATCATTCGCTCGCTAAACACCATGCCTTGCGGGCCACCAAAGCCCCTAAAGGCGGTATTAGAAACCGTATTGGTTTTGATACGATTAGAATGAATTTTAAACGTCGGATAAAAATAGCAATTATCACTATGAAACATGGTTCTATCATTCACGCCCAACGATAGATCAGCAGAATAACCACAGCGCGAGTCAAAATTCACATCAACGCCGCTAAGAAAACCCTTATTATCAAAACCCACATTGTAACTTACTGCAAAATCGTGGCGCTTTCCTGTGGCCATCATATCTAAATCGCGATCAAGGCGCAGCTTACAGGGCTTTTTCAAAAGATAAGCGCCCAAAGCCGCAATACATGCCCATTGCGAAGCTTGGCTCTCTTTACCCCCAAATGCACCGCCCATGCGTCTGCATTCGCAAATAACAAGCGCATCTGGCAATGCCAGCATCTTAGCAATCAAATGCTGCACTTCTGTTGGGTGCTGGGTAGAGCTTTGAACATGAATGCCATCATGTTCTTGTGGCATGGCGAGCGCTACTTGGCCTTCTAAATAAAAATGCTCTTGCCCGCCAATGCGAATGGCACCTTGCAAACGATTTTTGGCATTTGAAATAGACGCGCCAACATCGCCGCCCTCAAAAGTGAACGGATCTAAAACCACGCCCCCTTTTTTCTTGGCGTCTTTCACATCTATAACGGGCTTTTGTTCGCTATATTCTATTTTTGCCTTAAGCACTGCGCGCCGGGCTTGATCTCGTGTTTGTGCAATCACAGCAAAAATGATTTGCCCATGAAACGAAATCACTTTTTCAGCAAAAATTGGATCACCGCCAATCGAGGGGCTACAATCATTTAAACCCACCACGTCTTTGGCTGTTAAAACACGCACCACACCTTGTGATGCCTCAACCAAACTCAAATCAATATTTTTGATTTTACCCTTGGCAATATTTGAAAGGCCGGGTGCAATGTGCAGTGTACCAGCTGGCTCTAAAATATCATCGATATAGGTTGCAGTTCCGCTCACATGTAAGCGAGCACTATCATGCTCAACCGATTTACCAACAACGCTGCGCTTAGCATTAGCGGCTGAAGACTTATTCACCACACTTTTCTGGCTCATTCCGCAGCCTCCATTTTTGGGCTTTTCTTTGCGCCAATAACGCGCGTCGAATCTGTGCTATCCATGCTCATTTCGTGTAGCGCCTTTAAAAGCAAATTCTTGACAGTTTGCATTCTATAATCTGCTGAGGCACGCATATCACTCATCGGCACAAAGTCTTTTTCAAAAACGCTAAAACTATTTTCAACATCATCAAGCATGTCTAAATTTACGCCCATCAAAGCGGCTTCCATATGCGTGGCACGTTTTGGTGTGCCTGCCATACCCCCACATGCAATACGAGCGCTTTCAATCACGCGGCCTTTTAATTTAAATTTTGCGGCAAATAGTAATGCCGAAATATCTTGATCAAAGCGCTTAGATATTTTCCACGCTTTAAACTGCTCATTTTTTTGAAGGGTTGGAATACTCACCTTAGAAACAAATTCGCTTGGTTTTAAATCTTGCTTTCCATATTCAATGAAGAAATCTTCAAGCGCGATTTCGCGTTTTTTACCTTCTCGCATCAATTCCAATTTTGCATCAAGCGCAATCAGCATTGGCGGCATATCACCAATGGGCGAACCATTTGCAATATTGCCCCCTATCGTGCCGCTAGCCCTAACGTGGCGCGAGCCAAGACGAGACAAAACTTCATGCATATCGGGGTGCAAATTTGCGAGTGCGTCATACGCTTTGGCATAAGTTGCACTTGCACCAATATCTATTTTTTTAGAGCTCACCTTCACACTGTCCAGCCCTTTAACGCGCCCAATATATATAATTTTAGGCAGTGTTTTTAACTGTTTTGTAATCCACAAACCAACATCTGTTGCACCTGCTAGAATTGTTGCATCTGGGTGCTTTGCAACAAGTTTTGCAAGGGAGCGAACAGAGCAAGGCGCCGCAAAAAAGCTATCCTCATCGCCAAGCATCAAATCTGCATCTGCTTGTAGTTTAGAAAGCTGTTTTTCTGTTTCTTTTAAACGACTTACCAAAAAGTCTTTTGGTTTTTTATTGAGCGCTTTTTGCGCTGCCTTTGCAATGGGCCTATAACCTGTGCAACGGCACAAATTGCCTGCAATATATTCATTTATCGCTTCGCGATCTGCGCTAATGTTAGAATGATAAAGCGCAAACAATGACATAACAAAACCAGGCGTACAAAACCCACACTGACTGCCATGCGCTTCTACCATAGCCTCTTGCACTGGGTGCAGTTTGCCATTCACTGCCAAATCATCAACGCTGACAATATCGCACCCATCAACTTGCCCAAGCAATTGAATGCATGCATTGACTGGCTCATATTTTAAAACGCCATTTTGCATGCGCCCAAGCGCAATGGTGCAAGCACCACAATCGCCTTCATTGCATCCCTCTTTGGTGCCGGTCTTTTTTTCTTTCAACCGCAAATAGTCAAGCAAAGTTTCATTTGGCTCAACGTTACTCAATTCAACGCGTTCGCCATTGCGATAAAAAACCAGATTATTTCGAGACATCTATGTATTCCAAATCAAACAAATCATGCCCTACGCTATCAGCTAAAATTGTTTTGTAAATGATGATTATCCATTTGCTAAAAATAGCAAATAGGTTCAAAAAGGTATCCGCTTTCAAACAGGAATAATCATGCAAGTTTTACGTGGCCAATTAATCAGCTTCAAAGATGATCCAACACGCGTTGGCGATGATGCGTCTTACGAGCACATTCAACATGGAGCTTTGGTTATTGGAGGAAGCGGTGCAGATGAAGTCACAATTTTATGGTCTGGTGATGCCAGCAACCTACCAGAAGAATATTCAAACCTTGCTCAAACAGACTATGGTGAATGTATAATTAGTGCTGGTTTTGTAGACGCGCATTTGCACTTTCCCCAATACAGAATGATAGCAGCCTACGGCAAAGATCTTCTAGATTGGCTAAACCGCTATACCTTTATTGAAGAGCAAAGATATGCAGATGAAGCAGTTGCCAAACACGCAGCCAAAACATTCTTAGATGAATTAACGCGCAATGGCACAACCTCATGCCTCGCCTTTTCTACCATTCATTCCCAAGCATTAGATGCCTTGTTTGAAGAAGCGCAATCGCGCCAAATGGCTTTGATCTCAGGTAAAACAATGATGGATAAAAACGCCCCATCAGGCTTATTAGACACAGCCCAATTAGGTTATGATCAATCAAAAGCGCTCATCAATAAATGGCATGGTGTTGATCGCCTACAATACGCCATTTCCCCACGCTTTGCGGTCACCTCTTCTGAGGCGCAGTTAGAAGCCACTGGCGCGCTGGCAAAAGAACATAAAGACCTCATCATTCAAACGCATTTATCTGAAAACACCGCAGAAATAGAAACCGTAAGCAAAGCCTTTCCATGGTCAAAAGATTATACAGATGTGTATGATAAATATGGCTTACTAAGAGAAAGAAGTTTCTTTGCGCATGGCATTCACTTAAGCGAGCGCGAACTTTCAAGATTATCAGAAGTAAATGCAACAATAGTGCATTGCCCAACATCTAATAACTTTTTGGGCTCGGGTCATTTTGCATATCACCATACCGCCAAAAAAACACGCCCAGTAAACACTGCCATTGGCTGCGATATTGGGGGCGGCACCAGCTTTTCTATGCTAGCAACCATGAGAGATGCCTATACAGTTTCTCAGCATGTGGGTTCGCGAATTTCGGCTTTTGAAGCTTTTTACCTATCAACGCTTGGCAATGCTAAATTGCTGGGTTTAGACCATGAAATTGGCAACCTAGATGTGGGTAAAAAAGCTGATCTTATAGTACTTGATCCTCAAGCAACGCCAATCATGAAAGAGCGCCACGCGCTAACAAATAGTCTTCATGATGCCTTATTTGCGCTCATAATAATGGGGGATGATCGCTCAATTCGAGAAACCTTTATTAGTGGGAAACCAAGAAAAGACACTTTGAAGGATTGAATGAGAACAAAGATAGGGCTAATAACCTATGATATTGGTGCAGCTTTGCTGCGATTTTGCTCAATAAGTGGCAATAAGTCATTTATTGATTTTTTTTGCAAAAGGAAATTAGATGCGAGTACTTAAAAATACATTCTACGGGGCAGTTTTAGGATTAACATTAGCAGCAAGCGCAACAACGCAAGCAGCAAGTGAAGAAGTTTACATGATACGTGGCTTTGCAAACGTGTTTTCAGCTGGCATGAACCAGATGACAAACAAGCTAAAAGCAAGCGGCATCAAAGCAAGCGTTCACTCAAATGGTGAATGGTCACGTTTGGCTGACAATATTATTAAACGTAAAAAACAAGGACGTGTATCCTTTCCTATCGTTATTGTAGGTCATTCATTGGGCGGTGTTGAACTACCTCAAATGGCAAACAAATTAGGCAAAGCTGGCATTCCAACGAAACTAGTAATTGGCCTAGATGCAGGATTTGCAAACCCACAGCCTTTTACAAAAGGTGCACAGCAAGTCATTCACTACAAAATTCCAACAGGCCACAACCTTCGCAAAGGCGCAGGCTTTAAAGGTAGCATTTCAAATAAATCTATTAGCTACGTAGACCACGTTGGCATTGACAAGCACCCAAGAGTGCAAGCTCAAGTGATTGCAAACATCAAAAGAGCTGTAGGTAAATAATATTTGCTCATATCAAATTTTAAAGCGCGCTTATCTAGCGCGCTTTTTTTATGGCTTTTTGAAATTTAGACACGAAGACTCTTTTTGCTTTAGTCTTCAAAATTTCGATCTTCAAGCGTTTTAACCTTTAGCAATTGCGGGAACAAAAATGCCCAACCAACAGCAATGGCCATTGCGCCAACTCCGCCAAACAATACTGCAGGCACAACGCCAATAAAGGCTGCCATAGTGCCAGCTCTAAATTCGCCAAGTTCATTCGACGCTCCAATGAACACAAAGTTTACAGCGCTCACCCTGCCCCTCAACTTATCTGGCGTCCACAACTGAATAAGCGTTTCTCTAACAAATACGCTCACCATATCTGCCGCGCCAAGCAGCGCTAATAGCAATATAGAAACCCAAGCAATGGTAGACACCGCAAACATAGCCGTGAACATGCCAAAGAGCCCTACAAAGCAAAGCATAATAAGACCTGCATTATCTCTTATGGGTTTACCCGCTAAAACAAGCGCAATTAAAACCGCACCAATACCAGGCGCTGCCCTCAAAAAGCCAAGCCCCCATGGGCCAAGTTCTAAAATATCTCTGGCATAAATAGGCATCAGTGCAATTGCACCGCCAAATAGAACCGCAAATAGATCAAGTGAGATTGCACCAAAAATCACCTTTTCTTTATAAATAAACCTAAAACCATCAAACAAAGAGGTAAGCGTTACAATCTCGCGTTTAATCTTTTTTGAAATGGGCTGAATGGAAAGCGTGAGCAAAAACGCTATAAAAAACATAACCGCCGCAACGCTGTAAGCAAACTCAGCTGATATACCATAAAGCAAACCGCCAAAAGCGGGACCAATTATAGAAGCCCCCTGCCAAGCAGAAGATGCCCAAGCCACCGCATTTGCAAAGTCTTTTTTAGGCACAACATTAGCAAGTAAAGCGGCAGTTGCAGGGCCAAAAAATGCGCGCGCAACGCCCATGATAAACAAAGAGGCAAATATAGGTATTGGGCTAACAAGCCCACTATAGCTAAAATATAATATGCTAAGCACTGCTAGCATTTCGCTAAAAATACAAAGCGACATAATGTTTTTGCGGCCAAAGCGGTCTGCGGCGGAGCCAGTAACTAACACCAAAAATAGAGCTGGTAAAAATTGCACCAGTCCAATTAGGCCAAGATCAAATGGATCGCGCGTTAAATCATACACCTGCCAGCCAACAGCAACAGATACCATCATAACAGAAAATGTAGTTAAAAATCGTGCTACCCAAAACCGCAAATAAGATGTGTGCCGAAAAGCAGCATATCTATCTTCGATTGCATGTTCTGTTTTGTCTGGTTTGCTGCGTTGAATTTTTGACACTTAAAAGCTCCAAATCATTCAACTTATGGCAGACCCTTTAGAACTTGCCAATCATATTCAAGAACACACCTTCATCATTAAGTATCAAATCATTCAAATCGTCTGAGAATTGGCCAAAGTTATAACCAACACCGATTTTCATATTGTCACCCAAATGCCGATACACACCAGCAACCGCACCAAAATAGTTTTGACGTGATTCAACCAAATTTAAAAGACGCACTTCGCCAAACAAATCCCAGTTTTTCACAACATGATAGTCAGCACGAAGAATACCCAATTGAGCTGTGTTTTTCACAAAGTTTTCGTGATCGCGAGAAGTAGAAACCTCACCAATTCTCAGGCCATATTTAGCACCAATAGACAAATGATGATTGAGATCATAAATCGCATCCGCCGACAATACATGCGAGCGTTGCATTGGCAATAATGCATTATCAGCGCTATCGGTTTGCGCTCTGGTTGGCAAATTATGCAAATAAGAATATTTAAACAATGCGTTTAATCTATCATTATCAACGGGTCTATAGGCATAGCCTATGCTGGCTTCAATATAGTCTGCATCTCCAATAGAGTTTTGATCACTCTCAGAAATCACAAAATCAACAGAACTCATAAGACGCCAATCATCCGATGTCTTTAAGCCAAGTTTTGCTTGTCCAATATATGTTTCACTATTGCGGCTATTATCGTCTGAACTTTCAAAGATCATTTCAAACTTAGATCTATAGTTCACGCCTTCACCTTTATAAGAGGCAGTTAAGCCAGGGCTAAAGCGCTCAAACACATTGTCATTCGCATCGCGCACCCTGCCCGCATCTAGCGTCAGGCCATACTTCCATTCATCACTTGGCGCATAGTCAACGCCATAGGTTTGAACAATGCCCTGCTTTTTGCCAATAAAGTCAAAGTCGTGTTCTGTATAAACAGACCAACGATCATCTAACTTGCGACGTGAGCCAAATATTAAAGAGCCAATATCGCGTCCAAATGGATCGTAATTATCCAAATCATTAATTTCACCACTTAAAGGCTCTAGCTTATATCCCACATAATATTTGTCGGTATTATTTGGCTCATACCCAAGCGCCGCCAATAGACCAAAGCCCGTATCACCCCAAGACACTTGCGCACTCGAAGAAAGCTCACTGCTTATTTGCTTTTCAAAGCCAAAGCCAATTCTGTTATTGGCATTACGTGTTTTATCTTTGCTGATGGTTTTTTGGCCAAACACATATATCTTGTCTTTATCATCTTCGCCGTTTTGCCCATGCCATGTTAGACGCGCGCCCAAATCTGTGCGCTTGCCATAATCATCAGTATCACTTGTTATCGTGCCATATTTTTTATTTGAAAAATCAACACCTGTTTTAATAGAGAACGATTGATTTACTCTATTATCAATCTCAACATTATAATTAGCTTTTCCGTTGCCAGATGCTTCTTCAATTTTCTTTGCTTTAGCAGTTAAAGAAACCCCATCGCTTAGCTCTAATTTAGCATGTGCATCATATATTTTTTGGCTAATCAGCGTATTGCGGCCTGGCGCACTAAAACCAGCTGCTCGCTCTTCATAGCCCGCACCAATAGACCCTTCAATCATGGTGTCTGTTAGTTCGCCCATATCAAGGTGAATACGTGCACTATTTGCAGTAGCAGTTTTGCTATCGCTACCCGCGCTGTTATTTGTAAACAACAAACCAGAATTACTAGAAGTATTATACGCATTGCCAGTGCCGCGGCTTCTGGCATGCTCAACTTTTACATAGCTTTTTTCACCCAAACGCAAAGTCGCATCAAAACCAATAAGCGAGTTTTCTTTGCCAGCATTGGTTTCTTTATAAGCGGTTGTCCCAAGTTTTAAACTGTCATGCAGCCAAGCCTGCGCACGCCCACCAAAGCTATAGCCATCCACCTCATCTATTGTTGGCGTATATTCATAATTCACAACAAGGTATTGATGCGCGTCATATATGCCAGTTGGCAAAACAGCCGAGCTCGAATTGACCCCAGCAGCCAAAGGCTTGTTGAGCAAGATGACACCTTGCACATAATCGAAGCTATAATCTGTCCCTTCAACCAAACTAACAATATCAATAATTAAGCCAGTCGTAATATCACGAATTTCAACGCTCACCTGCTCAGAGCCTTGATTGATATCTTGTCTTTTCAAGAAATAGGCAGAGCCGCCTGAACCCAAAAATTCATCGCGCGCTGCCAGTGTGCCAGGTTGTGCGGCAAACGCCTCAAGCGAGGCAACCGGCTGACCAAAACTAGTAGTCGCTTCAGATTTTAAAACCGCTTGCGCGCCATGTAAACTACGTTCAAAACGCGCAAGATCAGTACCATCAATCTTAGCCTTAAAGTTACCCCACATTACATGGCTATCACCTCGTGCAATTTTTACATAAAACTTGCCAGAGGTTGGCGCGTCTTCTTTTAATTCTGAATCATCCCCATAAATTGGATAATGATCATCAGGGTCTAAACGACGCAAAAACTGTCTTGGATCTTTTTCATCTAAATTTGAGAAAATTTCATCAAGGTTTTCTTCAGTTGTATCAAGCGCCGCTGTAATTAAATATTTGCCTTTTACCTTACCCTTTAGATAAAATGCCAAACGCCCCCTTTTATACACTGGGTCATACTCACCAGAATCTGCCGCAACCAAATGTTCGCTGTCTTTGCCAAAGCGCTTGCCAATCGTTAAATCTGCAAGCCCAACATAAAACCAGTCATTGTGAGGAATTAAAACTTCGCGCTCAAAACCAACAGACTGCTGATTAGCCGCTTCTATACTTACATTCACAACATGTTGGCCAGGCGGCATTATACGCTGAACAACAAAATCATCATCATAGCCACGCTCAATTTTCTCGCCCATTACTATGACATGCGCACCTTTTGGTATGTGCGTGCCATGCACAGTTACAGCGCCCCCATGAAGCGGAATGTTAGCAATTGCTAATTCATTTTTATTAGCCTCACTATTCGTGTCTCGCGTATTAGCATCATCTGAACGCGACACAACTCCAGAAAATTTTAAGGATTGCAGTTTTGTCTCATCAAAACGCCCATCGCCATTATATAAGCGAAGTGAATATGCATAATTACTAGTGCCATTTGCCCCATCAAGATCAGCATTCCAATAGGCATTGTTAGCGCTATCTAATGGCAAAATAGTATGTGGTGTAATGCCTGCAATACCCTTGCTAACTGAGCTTGCTTTATAAATTCTAACTTCACCAGCGCTTACCCAATCAGGGTAATTCCAATTGGCGACAAAATTTATACTTGCGCCAGGTGCAAACAATCGCTGCTTTGGCATGGTGGTAACAGATGCGCGTTTTTCAACTTCTAAACCATCAAATTTAATATCAATATTCACATCATCAAGCGCATGCGCTTTTAAAGGAGCAGAAGAACCAACACCTCTAATCAGAACTTCCCCATCTACTTTCACAGACAAGTTTGGACGTACCTTTTGAACGCTTGCAATGCTCGAAGTCGTTTCAGCATCTAACAACAATTCCAGATCAGAAGCACATTGAGAATTTGCACCACACGCTTGCGCGTGCGCAGAAAGGGCATGAATAATAAACAAACAAACAAACATGAAAACAAACGCAAGCGTGTTTGCACCACGCTTAAACGCAACACAACGCGCACGATAAATCGCACCTTCATGTTTTTCACCACTTGCTTGAATGATATCTATTGGCATCTATTCATCCGCATTCTTAAAAATGTGCAAAGTTTTAAAATCATGGCTTTGCCTGCATCTTCAGTTCTAGAACAAGCTTGTTTGCTCTAATTCTTGAGTCCCAAGCGCTTTTGATCAGCGCCTGAAGTGAACTAATTCTTTGCCCCATAAGTTCCGCCTCGCCTTTTCTATGTGTCACCACAACTTTCAAGATGGATGGTTCGTCATCTAAAATGCCCAAAGTACTGCCAAGGGCTCTAATGCTCTCTTTCGTCAGTCGGTTGCTATTGGTTATGAAAGACGCATCATTGAGTTCCACACGAACTATTCTAGGTGCAGCTGCGCCAAAGTTTAATTTAGTGAGTTTGCCGCGCGTTAAGCGCACCACGCGTGGGTTCTCAGTGATCACCTTGTAGCCAGCAGGCAAGGTTCTCTCATCAAGCTTAATTATAAAGTTAGAGCCAATATCAGCATCTGGTATTGCGCCACACGCAATGTGGAAGCGGCCAAATTTGTCTGTCTTAATCAAAAGACCTTTAACGGTGGCAAGGCGCACACCTGCCAAGCCTCTTTCGCCCTCATCAAAATAGCCATTTCTGTTCGCATCATCAAAAACGCGGCCAATTAAATCGCTACATTCAAAGACAGCTTCAACAGGTATCTCAACGCTAACCTTGGCAATATTTGAAACAATCGTATTTGAGGCATCTCTTACAAATGCATTATTGATTAGCTTTCTGCCTTTAGCAGATGCATTCACCATTAATGTCACGCTAATTTCGCGTGTTGTTGAAGCCAAAATATTAAGACCCGGCCAAACCAACTCATTTGCATTGGTTGCAAAACTGGCATCTGGCTCAATCGCAACACCATCAACCAGTGCACTACCCGCCATGTAGCTCATGCCATTTGGTATCGCATCAACAATGCTGACATTGTTATAATTTGTGGCACCATTATTGGTAACGCGAATGGTATAAACAACTTGCGAACCCAATGGCGCAACTGCGCTAGAGGCAAATTTTTCAACCAACAAGCTTGGTTTTTCAACTAAGACAACTGAAGGACTATCATCTGCATCGCTCACAGTTGTGTTAGTAATTGGCGTTATGCCAGTTGCCATCATACTATTTGTGTAAGTGCCCTCAGAAGTTGAAACTTGTAAGAGAACTGAAACACTTTCACCCGCAAGCAAAGTACCACCGCTTGTGAGCGTTCCTATATCTCCATTGCCATTAAAGCCAGCATTTGTCGTAGCGCCAAAGCCAATCGGCGCACTATCAATAACCAAATTCTCAACTACATAATTGCCAGCACCAAATACGCTTGCAAGATCATCGCTAATTTGCACATCGTTTACTTGGCCAGTGCCAGAAGAAGTGGCTGTAAGCCTATATATAACAGTGTCTTCGCTTTGGCTTACAATCTCTTTTTCGGCCGTAATTGCGCTGTCACCACACAGCGAGAGCGGAATGTTATTTGAGAAAATATTTGGATCGCCAGCTTCAATTTCAAAAACTGTATAGAACGGATTAGCGACTGCGCTATAGTTCGCTAATTCGCCACTTGCCCCAAATTCAGAAGAACCAATGACAGCAGGATCAGCTGGCAAGAAGCTCGTAGCATCCAAATTGCCAAGCGATGTGCGATCTACACTTGCAACCCCAGAAGAAGGCAAAGCGTATGACAGCTCATACGTTCCAGCCGCACTTACAGTAAACTGATAATAGCCATTTGAGCCATCTTGCCAGATTGTAATATCGTTGCTGGTGCCTAAGCCTGTTTGAGTGCCCCCACTCAAAACATTTGTAACGCTAATCAAACCGTCTGATAAAATTGCGCCATTTTCTTGGCAGTAGAAATAACCAGTTGGATCATAATCGGCAGAATCTGGAATTAAATCTCCATCTCTATCACCATTGCCCTCATCAGCATCTGGTGTGCCATCGCCATCGCTATCAGGAACACCATCATCTGTTGGGTTGGTATCACTCGTATTGCCGCTTGTTACAGATGGATCATCCGATGGAATTGGAGACGTAATTTGATCTGAATCTACATAAGCCGTATTTTCAACATCAAGCAAAGCGCCATTTGTGTTGATTTGAACTATAAGCGTAATCACACCGCTATCAAGTGGCGCAAGCTGCACATCACCGCTCAATAAGCCATTATTGCCCGTACCATTATAGCCAAGGTTCACACCGCCAGTACCTGCAAAACCACTTGCACTAACGACTGGCGCAGAATGCAAACTCGCGCCATTAATCGCAGCAACTAAATCGTCAATAACAGAAATATTGGTTTGCGTTAGCGAACCAGTATTTTCAACTTCGAGCGTATAAGTAATTTCATATATATAAGGGAATAACTGAACCAAAGGCGCAGACTGCTTGGTGAATTCAACACTAGAAACGGGTGTAATAACCAATTCATGAGAAGCCGACTGCGAAGGCAATTCATTTACTTTAACCTCGGCAGTGTTATCTATATCACCATCGCCCCCACCATTGGTATCAAGTTCACCTTGAGTAATAATTTTTGAGCCTGCATATACCCATGTCTCATTAACACCAATTGTGCCAGATGTGTCCGTATCACCATTGAGATAGGTAAGCGTTACTGAAGGATCGCTCACTACAGGATTGGTGAGAGATATGTTGCCCGTATTTTCAATGCTAACCGTATAATAAACACTATCACCAGCGCTAAGGCCCGGTGTGCCATCATCATCATTATAAACGCCATTTTTAACCAGCGTCATAGAAGGCGTTGCCACCTCAACACTTACGCTTTCATCTGCAGTGGCAAGCACACCGCCACCACCAAAAGAACCATTGGCAATGACAGTATTTGTTATTTGAGCAAGGCCCGTATGAGCATGAACCAAAACCAACAAAACGGCAAACATCATCGCTGGCAAAGACATGTGTCTTTGCCAGTTCAATTCACCTTTCATCAATTTTTGCCAAAGCAGCTTCAAACGGCCCCAACCTTTCTTTTGTTAGAGCGCGCTATTGCAAGTTATCGACATCAGATTGCGTCACGATGTAGTCGCCTTTAAAGACAACGCTATCGCCAACAGCCAACACTTCAACCACATTCACTGTGGCATCAGAGTTATCTGAATTGCCTGAAGTGTTCACAAGTGAATCAAAGTATGGAACAGGATCTGCACCACTACCTGCTGTCACATCATCGACAAGAGAAACATTTGTAATCGCAACGTTACCGTTATTTGTAACTGTATAAGTGTAGACAATGGTTTCACCCACTTCTCGCAGCGTGTCATCATCTGCAACTTTGGTAACAATAAGCGATGCATCAACCGCATCAAGTGGCACAGAAACCGCTGGACTATCAGCTGTTATTGCATCTGCCACGCCCCCTGGCGCTGTGGCATTACCCGTTGCGGTATTATCAATAGTGCCATCACCGCCAACTTGTGTGACCAAATCTGTTGTGGTTACAGCATAAGTTGCTGTCCATGTAATGGTGTGGCCAGGCGCTAGACTATCCCAAATATTATCGGCGCTATCATCCGTAGAGTTACCCGCCAAACTGTTTGTGTTTAGGGGCGATGCAGCCAATGCAATGGTAGAAAGCGCACCAGATGCACCAGCATCATGCGGATCGCTCATCTTCACATTCGCCAAGGTCTGATTACCATCATTGGTAAGTGTGTATGTGTAGGTAATTGTGTCAGTGTCATCCACAGCGCCAGTATTATCGGCGACTTTTGTCACGCTTAGCTTTGGATCAGCCGCTTCAACCGTTACTGTTTCATCTGCTGTTGCAGTAACATTGGGGCCAGTTGGCGGAGAGCCTGTTACTGTCACCGTATTATCAATGGTGGCAAAAGCGGGCATTGCACTGCTCATCATGAAAGATAAGACAACGCCATAGATAGCCACCTTTCTATTAGAGCTTACCTTGTGGTTTTCTTTAAAAGGCAAGCTATGCAAAGCGCCGTTTGCAAGTGAGGTATTTTGATATTTATTTGAGTACATCATGTTCTCTATCCTTAATTTGCAAAGCTTATTGAGCGTCAAACTCAGCTTGAGTGACTGTGTGTGTATATGTGAATGTGATAATTGCGCCTGGCTGCAAGGTGTCCCAAACGCCATCATTCGCAGTGCCAGTCACAGAGGTAATTGGCGCGGCAGCTCCAGCTAAAGGACCATCAGATGTTAGCGCTTCATTGAGCATGCTCGCAGTTGAAGCCAGTGTTAAGCCACCAGCGCCCGCACCGCCTTCGTGAATATCGTTAATGCTCACATTGCTCATCACAACGTTACCGGTATTTTCAACCGTGTAAGTGTAGACAATCGTATCGCCTACAGCCGCATCACCATCAGAAGTATTGCCATTGACCTCGGTCAAGACTGCAGTTTTCACAATATCTAGTAGCGGATCAGGAACCAGATCATATTCAGCAGTAGAAGTATTTGAAGTTGGCGTTTCATCAGATGTTGCAGTTGCCGAATTATCAACGCCATCATCTACTTGTGCGCCAAGCAGCGCATCAACCGTGCTCATTGTGTATGTTGCGGTAAACACGGCAACACCATTTGGTGCAACTGCTGTTAAATCAGTCGCGGTATTTGCTGCATCGCCTGTATCATGAGTGAAAGCTGAAAGAGATGCAGTACCCGCAACACCGTTAAACGTTGGCCCACTATCAACAGGCGTAACATTGGCCAATGTACCAGTGCCTGTGTTTGTAACCACATATTTATAGGTAAGCGTATTTCCAACCAGCCCTACAACTGACTTTGCAATACTAACAGAATTACTTACAGCCTCTACATCTACACTTGCATCATCGGTTGGCGGCGTAAAAGAACCACCACCACGTGAGGGTGAACCATTTGCGGTAGCCGTATTTGTAATCGCAGCAAATGCAGCTGGTGAAGAAGCCATAGCGATGAAA
>JBGCEA010000146.1:0-12559 GCA_045105915.1 Nitratireductor sp. | reverse complement strand
AATAATGAAATAAAACAAGAAGGCGATTTAAACCAAATGATTTGGAAAGTGCCTGAAATGATTTCATATCTATCAGATTATTTTGAGCTACAAGCTGGCGACGTCATAATGTCTGGCACGCCAGCGGGCGTTGGCCCAATTGTTAAAGGCGATATAATGCAAGTAAACATTGCTGGTTTAAAACCACTCAGCATTACGGTGATTTAAAAAGAAATTGCCATTAGGCTATTCAAATAAAATCAAACCACCTTCACTTCATATCCAGATCTTGGGAAGTGAATTTGCATTGCACCCGTTTGAGGCTCTTGGCGAGAGATAACAATTTTTTGCGCATCGGCAAAAACCAAATTACCTTCAACAGGTTGTTCAGCCCCATCTACATCTGGGCTTACATGCACCAAGGTTCCAACTTGCAAGCTTTGAGGTTCATTTGCAGCAATGCCGCTTAATTGTTGTGGTGTTGAAGCTTTTGCAATTTCAATTGCTTTTTCTGCGCTCATTTCAACTTTTTCGCCATGGCCTATCGCTTTGACACGGTTTTCCCATAGTACCAAATTCGTAAATGTATCTAAAAACGCAGGACCTTGTTCCCATCTGCCTCTTAAGAACCAAACAATTTGATAAAGCTGCGCATCAATGGCACTAGGCGCATCGCCCATCATAAAGGCGCGTTCATCGCTAAAGTGCTGATCTAACCATTGCAGGTTTGCTCGCATTTGCGCTGCCAAATGAGGTAGTGAATTTCCTGCTTCTTGCAATTCTTGCGCCCAATTGGGTCCAAAATAAAGGCGCCCTCTATCTTGTGCAAAATCTGGCGGTAATGCATCGCCAGCAGAGCCCAAAACAATTGCCACGGTTTTATTAAATAAATCACCATCTGCCCATCTACCAAGACACCACGCAAGTGCTCCATCTTTTTGTGGGTACATTGGAGGAGAAGCAAAACGCGCATCAAGCTCATTGATGATACAAAGACTATCGCAAAAAATATCTGCGCCAATTTGCATTACAGGTGTGCGCCTATAGCCGCCTGTTAAAAGTGTCAGCATTGGCTTTGGCGGAATACGCGGTATTTCAACAGAGTGCCATTTCACATTTTTCATGCCAAGCACCACACGCGCTTTTTCTGCAACGGGGGATTGCGGATAATTATGCAAAATTATTTCATTCGAAAAATCGGTCAATTAAGTACTCCAAAGAAAATGCGAAAAGAGAGTTGAATAAAGCTATTTGTTAGAAAGACTGTTTAAACGAGCAAGCAGCGCAGAAGTATCCCATCGATTACCACCCATATTTTGAACGTCTTTATAATATTGATCGATCAAAGCAGTACCAGGAAGACTAGAGCCATTATTATCAGCCTCTTCTAGACAAATCGCCAAATCTTTACGCATCCAGTCCACAGCAAAGCCGTGATCATATTTGCCCTCATTCATGGTTTTGTAGCGGTTTTCCATTTGCCACGAACCCGCAGCGCCCTTAGAAATAACGCCCACAACCTCATCTACATCAAGGCCAGCATTTTGAGCAAAGTGAATGCCTTCGCTCAAACCTTGCACAATACCTGCAATACAAATTTGATTGACCATTTTCGTAATTTGACCAGAGCCAGTTGGCCCCATTAAACCAATCATTTTTGCATAACACTCAATAATAGGTTCTGCTTTTTTGAAGACAGACTTACTGCCCCCAACCATAACACTTAAAGCGCCATTTTCTGCGCCAGCTTGTCCACCAGAAACAGGTGCATCTAAAAACCCAAAACCTAGCTTTTTTGCAGCTTTGGCGAGTTCTCTTGCAACATCTGCAGATGCTGTTGTGTTATCAATGAAGATTGAGCCTTTGCCCATGCTTTCAAAAGCACCATTTTTGCCTGTGGTAACAGAGCGCAAATCATCGTCATTACCAACGCAGCAAAACACAAAGTCAGCGCCCTTGGCAGCCTTTGCAGGGGTGGCAGCAGCTTTGCTCTTATGTTCTTTTGCCCATTGCTTGGCTTTAGCGCCAGTGCGATTATAAACCGTAACACTATGCCCTTGGCTGGCAATATGCCCAGCCATTGGATAGCCCATTACTCCAAGCCCAATAAACGCAACCTTAGCCATTCAAAACCCCAATCCTATTTTAAATCATACAAGCACGCCCATATGGACAAGCATTTGATTAAGTCTAAAATAGAATGGCGATCATTTCCAACAAATATTCAACAATTACCAGCAAGGGGTACAATAAAAATAGCTAAAGGCGCTTAGGTTTTCTTTTTATCATCCACAATGTTCATAGACGCTGTACCACTATTGCCAAGTTCAACGGATGCAAACGGACCACCATGCAACATATGGCCAGGATCTTGAGGGTTCATCGCTGGTTCTTCAACCAAAATATCTTTGGCAAATTGCTCGGCATTGTCTTTTGGACGATAGCCAAGAAAACTAGCCTTAGCATTGTCTACAGGTGCACGATCATTATCAGAAACACCATAAACAACAGAAAAGCCAGTAACTGGCGTTTCGATGGAGCGCTGAACCAGTTGAATTAAATCATCATATGAAAGCCAAGAGCCAAGCGCCCTTGCATTGTTGACTTGTGCACATGACAAAATTCTCATGTGAACTGATTCCAAGCCCCTCTTATCCCAATACATAGAGCCTAGATCTTCAGCAAAACATTTTGCAAGACCATAAAATGTATCAGGGCGATGACGCACATCTGTGCCTATAAATTCGTTCTTTGGATGCATGCCAACAGCATGAATAGAACTGCCATATACAACTCTTTTCAAGCCGTTTTGAAAAGCAGATTCCCAAACATTATAAGCGCCCACAAAGTTGGGCCCCAATAGTTTTTCAAAAGGCCCTTCATCTGCATAAGCGCCCATATGCACAACCATGTCAGCCCCTTTTAAAACGCCCATCATATCATCAAGGCTCGCAAGGTCTGCTTTTACATAGCTCTCGCCCTCATAAAGCTTACCAATATCATCAACAATATCAGTAGACACCAACTCATCAGCTAGTTTTGTCATAGGCTCACGAAGATACGAACCAAGACGTCCTGCAGCTCCAGTTAAAACAAGTTTTTTAAGTCTAGGCATGATTATAAATCCATTTATATAATTGGTTTACTGCACATATAGCATCAGCAAAATTTGTTAAAACGTTGGTGTTTATCTTTTCCTTAAAAGCGAAATTTGAAAACGCATCAAATAACAGCTTTTTCTATAAAGGGTTCATTTTTCGTTATACGATCAAAATGGAAAGGCGTCATGTCTAGTGTTTTATATTCGCCATGCACTAACATTTCTGCTGCGCCCCTGCCCATTGCTGGCGCTTGTTGCAAACCATGACCCGAAAAGCCATTCAAGAAATGAAAGTTTTCAACTTCGTTATGTGCGCCCATAATCGCATTATGATCAAACACATTATAAGCATAATGCCCTACCCATTCATGCGTTACTTTTATGGCTTCAAATTGTGGAACGCGTGTGGCTAAAATCGGCCACACATGCTCTTCCCATATAGAAAAATCCATATCAAAATCATCATATGCAACTGCAGGATCAATATCTGCATGCGCACCGCACTGATACGTACCACCACCGTTTTCGCGAACATGCACGCCAGATGGATCAATGGTGAGCGGCAAATCACGATCTAAGGGGCTTTGCGCTGCAAATATCCAAGAATATCTTTTGCGTGGCTCTACTGGCAATTCAATACCCAGCATGCGGCTGGTTTCTACTGCGCGTGTGCCAGATGCATTTAATACACTGTCACAAGAAATAACTTCACCAGATTTCAAAGTAACACTTTCTACTTTATTGCCAGCTGCATTTTTGTTCATGCCAACAACTTCATTTGAAATATATTCAACGCCGCGCTCTTTTGCTATACGGCTCCACCAATCAAATACTGCTGTTGCGTCCCATAAGCCTTCATCGACTAAATTAATCGAGCCAAGCACAATATCATCAACATTATAAAATGGATAATTTTGCTTAATTTGCTCTGGTGTCATTAGCTGCGTTGCAGCGCCTGCTGCAAGTTGTACTTTTTGATTTTCGTGAAGAACATTTGCAAAGCCCTCATTATCGGCCAAATACATATAACCAAAACTTCTAATATCAAGTTCAGGAACACGTTCATCTCCGCCCATATGAGATCTTATATTTTTTACAAAATCTGCAGCAAATTGAGAAATGCGTACATTCAATTCAGAAGAAAATTGCTGGCGCATACATGAATTTGTATTCGCGGTTGAAGAGAACTGATACGTCGGATCTTTTTCAACGACAAGAACACGTCCATCAAAGCTTTTATCATCAGACAAAAACCAAGCGGCAGACGCACCCATAATTGCGCCACCCACAATAATAACATCATAAGTTGAGTGTTTAGGTGTATCCATTAGACAAATTCTCCTCGTTTTACTGCTTCTTCAACTGCATTAATTTGCGCATCGCTCAAACCATATTTTTGTGAGGCAATCTGTGCAGAAATATACCCTCTGGCTAAATCTCGTTTTACAAGTTCTTTTGAGCGCTCTAAAGGCTCTCCATATCCAGCGCCCCCTGGAAAGGCCATCATAACTTTTCTGCCATGAGGAACAAATTGCTTGCCCTTGCCATTCATCATTGAACCATCGTCTTGAGCAATGGTTGTAGACGCACCAAACTCACCTCCGCGCCTTCCGCGTGCGGGATGATCGACACGATCAAACATCGCTTGAATATCAAATTCGTGTCCCTCACGCGCGCCAACTTCCATATATTGACCAAGGCCGCCTTGCTGTTTGCCAGCGCCACCAGAATCTGGCCTCAACTCTTTTCGCCAAATAATCACAGGCCCTGCATGTTCTGTGGCTTCTACAGGCATGGTCATAACGCCAGAAGGAAATGCCGTTGCATTCAAACCATCAAGTTCAGGTCTGGCCCCAGAGCCACCAGAATTGAAGGTTAAAACTTCTGAGCGAACAGCATGCTCTGGTGCAGGTTCATCTGTACGAGGACGAAGAGATACTTGAAAGTTACACAAGCAACCAGCGCCTTCTGCAGGCACGACACCTGGCAATATTTTATCAAGTGCATCATACACTGTGTCAGGCACAAAGTGTCCAACAATATGACGTAGCGCAACAGGCGCAGGGTGCAGAGCATGAACAATTGAATTTTCAGGCGCAGCAATTTCAAACGGAGCAAGCGAAGCCGCATTGTTTGGAATTTCAGGTGCAATGGCACATTTTAAGGCATAACAAGCATATGCCTTTGTATAAACAAGTGGGCAATTAATGCCCTTTTTATCTAAGCCAGAAGTGCCTTCAAAATCAGAGAGAATTCTGTCTTCTTCAATGGTCAATTTTACTTTAAGCGTAATGGGTTTTGAAAACCCATCAACGGTCATTTCGCCAGTGGCTTGTGTGCGCGGCAATGCAGCAATTTTTTCTAGCGTTGCGCGCCTTGAATTTTCTAAAATAAATTTGGCAATGCCATCAAGCGTTTCAAGTTCAAACTCTTGCATCATTTCAACCAAGCGTCTGTGCCCAATTTCGTTGCAAGTTTCTAGCGCATGAATGTCGCCAACCAATTGGTCTGGTTCGCGCACATTACCTCTAATAATTTTAACAAGTGTTTCATCGACTTTGCCAGCATCTGCAAATTTCATGATGGGTATATAAAGCCCCTCTTCATAAATACTTGCAGCATCTGCCCCAAAACCGCGACCACCAATATCTACGATATGTGCAGTGCACGCAAAAAAGCCAACAAACACACCTTCATGAAAAGATGGTGTTACCATGGTTATATCGTGCAAATGACCAGTGCCTTCCCACGGATCATTCGTGATATACACATCGCCTTCTGTAATATTCTCTTTGCCAATTCTGCGAATAAAATGCGCTACCGCATCTGCCATAGCGTTCACATGGCCGGGTGTTCCAGTAACCGCTTGAGCCAGCATTTTACCTTGCGTGTCATAAACACCAGCAGACAAATCACCTGCCTCACGAACAGAAGTTGAAAACGCAGTTCTAATCAGCGCCTGTGCTTGTTCTTCTACGATAGAGATCAATCTGTTCCACATTACCTGATAGGCAACATTTGAATGTTCTTTTGCCATTTTCTGCTCCTCAGGCTTTCGTTACAATATCGATACAACCATCTGGTTGGCGAATAGCCTTGCGACTGGCTGGAATGATAATGGTTGTCTCATCTTCTACAACTGCCGCTGGCCCATCCACTTCTGCGCTTACTTGCATTGTATCACGCAACACAACTGAGCTTTCTAGATAATCAGAAACGGCAGGGTCGAATATTTGCCTTGTAGAATCAACAACTGCTTTACTGGTTTGTTCATTCAACTCTATTCTCGCCACTTTTTCTGGCGGCGTTGTTGCATTCACAGACCAAACTGTAATTTCAATATCTAGCCCCTCAACAGTGCGGCCAAACAGCTTGGTATAATCTTCTTCAAACAAACGCTCAAAAGTGGCGGCATCTGGGTTCAATGCTTGTTCTTTTGTTAAAACAATAGGAATTTCCCAACCCTGCCCGCTATAGCGCATATAGGCTTTAAACTCAGACAAGATTTCTGATTGCTCATCGCAATTGCGAACAAAGCCAGTTGCCTCATCCTGCAATTCACTCAAGATCGTTTTAATCAGAGAGCCGTCAAAATCTGATACTTTCATATAAACAGATCTGTTAGCCTCAAAACTATAAGGTGCACGCAAAAACCCAATGGCAGAACCAACGCCAGCGCCTTGCGGCACTAACAAACGCTCAACGCCTAGCTTTTCGCACAAGCGACCAGCATGAAGTGGCGCAGCCCCGCCAAAGGCAATCATGGTATATTCGCTAAGGTCTTCACCGTTTTCTACAGCATGCACACGAGCGGCATTTGCCATGTTTTCATCAACAACTTCTGCAAGTCCAAAAGCGGCTGTTGTTGCGTCCATTTTGAGGGTTTCGCCCAGCACCTTATCCAGCGCGCCTTTAGAGCTTTCGGTTTCTAGCTTAATAGAGCCTCCAGCAAAATTATCTGGATCTAACTTTCCAAGCACCAAATCGGCATCGGTCACGGCAGGCTTTTCACCACCTCGTCCATAACACGCAGGTCCCGGCTCGGAACCTGCGCTTTCTGGCCCTACCCGAATTTGATGCATTGAATCAACATGCGCAAGCGAGCCGCCCCCGGCCCCAATTTCTACCATGTCGATCACAGGAATTGAGATTGGCATACCAGAGCCCTTTTTGAACCTATAGGTACGCGCAACTTCAAATACTCTAGAGGTCTTTGGCGTTTGATTTTTAATCAGGCAAATTTTTGCCGTAGTGCCCCCCATGTCAAAAGACAGCACTTTATCAAGTCCATATTTTGCGGCTATGTGCGCAGCAAATACGGCGCCCCCAGCAGGGCCAGATTCTACCAGCCTTACAGGAAAATCTGCAGCGCTTTCGATTGAGATAATACCACCGCCAGAATGCATTAAGAAGATGTTGCAACCAACACCCTCGCGCCCTAGGCGCTCTTCAAGGCGGCCAAGATAAGATTTCATGAGTGGCTTAATATAGGCATTTGCCACCACAGTGTTAAAGCGCTCATATTCGCGCATTTGCGGTGACACTTCACTAGAAATAGAAACCATGACATTTGGCAATTTTGCTTGCAAAACATCGCGTATCATTTTTTCATGTGTATCATTTAAATATGAGTGCATTAGGCCAATAGCAACGCTCTCATAATTTGCTTCGCTAATTTGCTCAACAACACTTTCAACGTCTTCTTTGGTGAGTTGAATTAAAACACCACCCTTTGCGTCAATACGCTCATTCACTGTGTAGCGCATTTGGCGCGCTAAGAGTGGCTCTGGCAAACTCAAATTCAAGTCATATTGCTCAAATCTAGATTCAGTGCGCATTTCAATCACATCACGAAAACCCTGCGTTGTGATGAAAGCTGTTTTTGCACCGCGTCGCTCTATCAGCGCATTTGTAGCAAGTGTCGTACCATGAATGATTTGCCCAATATCAGCGGGTGTAATGCCAGCTTTTTCGCAAACCTGATGCATGCAATCAATAATAGCGTTTTCTGGAGCGCTATAGGTTGTCAAAACTTTAGTTGAAAAAGATTGGCTACCTTTTTCAAGTACAACATCGGTAAATGTGCCGCCAATATCTACACCAAGACGATTTGAAAGTTCAGTCATTAAAAGCTCCTATACGCCCCAGTGGAACAAAACTCACACATAAATACAAATTATAAGTATTTATATATGTGATAAATTTTATCTATCGCATAAATCTTACAAAGTAGAAAATAAAATAGAATTATCTAGCTTGAAAATCGCTCGAAATCTTTGCGGCAATTTTTGCGATATGCGCGATATATCCAGACGATTTTTCTAATTGATAACGCGCAGCAAAGCGCAAGGGACTTGGCGTCCAGTCAAAATCAACCTCAACAAGAGAGCCTTTTTTAAGATGCTCTTCAACCATGGCTTTTGGAGCGGCCGCAATGCCCATATCATCTTGCGCCATTAAAATGGTAGAGCTCAAACTACTTGAAGGCACAAACATTGCGCCTTTTGCTTTGCCAGTTTGCTTGGTGCCAAAATAGTGCGTTAAATCTGTATAGGTCTGTGTATGGCGTGCATGGGTTAATATGGTTTGCTCTAACAATTTCTCTCTTGTGGGCTGCTTGCCCAATTCTTTAGCGACCTTCTTTGAGGCAATCCAAATAAATTCATAAACACCAAGATCTTCCACACCACTTGCCTTTGATGAAAAAGGCGCGTTTTGAATGGTTAAATCCAAAGCATTTGATGATAGCTCTTTATCAAGACTAAGCGATAAATCGACGGTGAGTTCGATACTAAGATTTGGGTAAGCTTCTTTTATTTGTCTAAGAAGCGTTCGCAGCCATGTACTGGCCACTAACTCAGTAACACCCAGCCGTAGCCTATCTTCTATAAGTTCTGGCCTATCGGCAATCACTGCCAATTGCTCAACCTCGCGCAACACTTTGCGAGCTTGTTCTAAAATCAACTCACCCTTTGGGCTCAACACAATAGTGCCAGAGTTGCGAAGCATAATTTGTGAACCAATTGCAGTTTCTAATGCAGCAATTCTGGTAGAGATATTGGGCTGTGTTGTATTTAAGTGCTTTGCAGCTTTTCGAAAACTACCAAGATCAACCACCCATTTTAGCGCTTCAAGCTGTTTGAGATTTATTTTGCTATTTGCCACTAACCAGCCCTTTATGTATCAGCACAAATGCATTCTTCTCATAAATGTTAGACATCTATCAAGTCAAAAAAGCAGTCTTGCAAATAACAATAACACTCATAAATGCAGCGCTTTAAAAGCATCAAGCCAGCTAAGTGCTGGCTTGAATATAGATAAGGCATTTATTTTATGTTGTCTTTGCAGGCCTTGGTCTTAAATACCAATACCAAATGCGATACAGTTCAAGTCCAATCAAAGGGCCAAAATGTACAAGCGCTGGCGCAGCCCCTTCCCAATCATGCAATGCCGCCCAATGAATAAGGGTCAACACAGCCGCCGCATATGACCAGCGTTGCAGCTTTTTCCACCAAGTGCCCATAACGCGTACAAAATAATCTGTAGAGGTTAAAGCCAACGGAATGAAAATGATAAATGCTATCCAACCTGTCCAAATATAAAGACGAGGTAATTCATCGATGACAGTGTCTAAAGACGCCTTATCCGCCAAATAAAACACAGTATGTAAAAGTGCATAGCCAAATGCCGCAACACCCAAATAACGACGATTGCGTTTTAGCCATTTAGGCAAACGCCATTCTCGCAATAGCATTGCAACCGGCGTTGCCATTAGTGTTACGATCAACAAACGTGCAGACGTCTCACCAGATGGGTGAACCAATTTGTGAAATACACGAGGGTCTTGCGTTGTTAAAACATTCACGCACATCGCAATTGCTGGCAAAGCCAAGATGCCCCACAAAAGATATGGGCGCGTTGCAGAAAAAAACTTTTCCATTTCATTTTCCTTCTTATTTTACGGCTTACTTTTTGAGAAATGAGCAACGCAATATCACATTTCGTTGCACATAACTTTTGCCTGTTTTAATGCATCTCTAATCTTTAAAAGGTAGAAGCGCAACTTCAACCCCAGCAGGATCAATGCCCTTCAATACTTCACCTTCAATTGTGAGGTTTGTATTATTGGTTTTAGCATTTTCAAAAACATCTGCGTCTTGCGCATTAAGTTCATACTTAAGCAAACGTGCCATTCCCTCTGGCGCAGGCGTATTGCCCTCGCCTGACCAAATGTTCATTGCCAAACGGTGCGTGTTTTCTAAACCAGCGCCCATATCTGCAAAGCCCCAATTGCTAAGCGTTAAATGACGCGAAAAGCCAAGTGTCTCAAACCAATCTAAAGCAGGCTCAATATTAGCAACCTTAAAGTGCAAATGCGCGAGATAAGAATCTTTCGCAATGGGTGTCATTAGGTCAGCATCTTTTGCAAATTCTAGTTCAGCATTTACATCCAGCGGACCACGGCCACTATGTGGGCGCCCTTCAATATCAAAAATAGTAAGCCCCTTTGACATATCACCAAAGTGACCAAATCTTTCTGGTGTTTCTAAGGTAATCTCAATTTCTAGCCCATCAGGGTCTACCAAATATAAAGACTTTGCCATCAAATGATCGGTTGGACCAACTTGCACATTCAAATGAATTAAACGCGCCAGCAATCTAGAAAACTCTGCCTGACTTCTAACTCCAATTGCAACATGGTACATGCCAGTATAACCTGGCTCTACGCCTCTATTTGCACCTGCGTGCAATACAAAAAGTGTTTTATCGCCATTGCCAAGTAAAGCACTTGCATCTGTTTGCTCTATTAAGCCGAGGCCAATTGCCATTGTCCAAAATCCAACTGCTTTGTCTAAGTCAGTTACTTGCAACTCAACAACGCCCCATGAAAGGCGATCGGTTTGCGGCTCTAAAGTTACTTGTGAAGTTGGTGCTTCAACGCTCTGAGAAGTTGCTTGTGAGCTCGTTAAATTTGTCATGTTGTGCATCATAAAGTGTCCATCTAATTGCTGTCCATCATTAAGTGGATGGAATAAGGGCGAATAATTTGAGAAATAAATAAAAGAGGCTGGCACAAAAAAAGGTGAGACACTCCGACAATAAGCCGGAGTGTCATTTGCTTTATGCGCGCGCTAAGATTGGAGCTTTGTTATTGCGACCCCAAATAATGAATGCTGCAATACCCATGATAATAAGATTAACAGGTAATACTTCTAACTCGCCGCGATAAGCGTGTAAGCCAATTGCAAGCACCATAATGGTTGCTAAACCTAAAGCCGCCAGTTTTGTAAGGTTAGGCAAAATGCGTGTCGCCGCTGGCAAGATAAGGCCAATTGCGCCAAGCACTTCAGCAAGACCAATAAATCGTATCAAAGTAACTGGGGAATTCTCAACCCACGCCATGCCCATTGCAAGCAAATCTGCAGGTGAAGAAGTTAACTTTGAAAAACCTGCCATAAAGAACAAACCAGCAAGTGCAATTTGTGCAACCCATAGGCCAATGTTCCATTTATTCATTTTTGGTTTGGTTGTATTTGTCATGTTTTAGTTCCTTTGTTACGCCCTTTGGCAATGAAATATATTGAATTGAATAAAACATGTATAAACGCTTCCCATCATTTAATCATTAGTCTATATATTGAAGCACCATATACTGTGAGTTAATGATCATGGACACATTACTAAGCATTCGAGTATTTTCAGCCGTTGCAGAATTAAAGAGTTTTACCGCTGTAGCCCAGCGCATGAACTTGTCACCCGCAATGACCAGCAAGCATATACAGCACATAGAAACACGCCTTGGTGCGCGCTTGCTAAACCGAAACAGCAGAAATGTAAGCCTAACAGAAGCTGGCGCGCAGTATCTTCAAACTGTGCGCCCCCTCTTAGAAGGCTTAGAAGAGGCAGAGAGTCAACTCTCATCTGATACCATTGCCCCAAGAGGCACTTTAAAAATCTCTATGCCTGTGTGGATGATAAATGCTGAGTTTGCAAAAATCTTAGCCAATTTTCAAAAACAAAATCCTGAAGTAGTTTTTGATGTCGATTTAAGTGGCCGCAAAATTAACATTGTAGAAGAAGGTTATGATTTAGCCCTTCGTGTAACAGCCGCGCTAGATGAAGGCTTAATTGCTAGAAAATTAATGGAAGTAACTTTTCAACTTGTTGCCGCCCCATCATTCCTTGATGAATATTCGCGCCCTAACACGCCAGAAGATCTGATCGGCGCACCCATGCTTGCCTACGACCAAGTAGCGGCAGATGGGCACATTAAGTTTGGCGATAAAGATGGCTTAGATGTAAAGCTAAAACCTGTAATGGTAAGCAGTAACGAAAATCTATTATACTTGGCCACAAAAGCTGGCATGGGCTTTGCCATGCTGCCCAATTGGGCAACAAGTAAAGATTTACAAAATGGAAATTTAGAATTGGTCATGCCACATCTTCTTTGGCCAAAACTACACATACATGCCATTTATG
>JBGCEA010000145.1:0-10799 GCA_045105915.1 Nitratireductor sp. | reverse complement strand
CGCTATGATAATTTGCTCAACGTGCTTGGCAGCAAGGTAGAAACACCTGCCATTGGCTATTCGGTTTGGGTAGACAGATTACCACGCGGTGCAACAGCAATAGGCGCTACAAATTTGGGAGTTGCAAAATGACCATAACACTCGCCATTCCTTCAAAAGGCCGCCTAAAAGAAAAGACAATTGATACTTTCGCTAAAGCGGGCCTCACCATTGAACTACCAGAAAATGCACGTTCTTATAGAGGCTCACTAAAGGGCGCAAAAAACCAAGACTACTCAAATGTTGAAGTTGCCTTTATGTCGGCATCAGAAATTGCTCGCGAGTTAATTGCTGGCAAAATTCATTTGGGTGTCACTGGTGAAGATTTAGCCAGAGAAACAATTGCCAACGCTGACCAATATATGAGCTTCAAATCAAAGCTTGGTTTTGGCCATGCAGATGTGATTGTCGCTGTGCCAGAAGCTTGGATAGATGTTGAAACCATGACTGACTTAGATGATGTCGCAACAGAGTTTCGCCAACTTCATAATCGCCAATTACGCATTGCCACAAAATATTGGCAGCTAACGCAAAACTTTTTCGAAGATCACGGCATTGCTATGTATCGCATTGTTGAAAGCTTAGGCGCAACTGAAGGCGCGCCAGCGGCAGGCACTGCAGATGTTATTGTTGATATCACTTCAACAGGCTCTACTTTGCGTGCAAATGATCTGAAAATTTTAAGCGATGGTATTATCTTGAAATCAGAAGCAAATTTGATCCAATCAAAAATGGCTAAGTTCTCAAGAGCAGACAAAGCAAGTGCTAAGCAATTATGCACCTTAATAGCGCAAGCCTGTAAATAGGCGTTTTGGCTCATAAATTTATCAATTAAGTTATCTTAAATTTATAAGATCACCATATTTTGATCGTAGTTTGCATATTAATGGGCTTCATTACTTAACGTAAGATAATGAATCATGTATGAGAGCTTTAACAAATGCCCAAATACACATTGGTAGCGTTGAAAAACTAAAGGAAGTTTGATGACAAGCAGTAACTTAAACCGCAGGAAATTTATTACTCAAGCTACTGCCGCAGGCGTATTTGCACCAGCAATCATGCGTGCAACACTTGTAGATGCAAAAGCTGTTTCAGATGTTGCGGGTCAGTTATTAATGCTGGGTTTGCCTGGTAGTTCTGCTAGTTCGCGTTCTGCAAAAGCATTTGCAAAACATATTCAAGCTGGCCGTATAGGCGGCTTTTTAGCGCTTCGCCACAATGTAAAAAGCCGTGAGGGCATTATCTCTCTCACCAATTCATTTTTGAATTTGCGTCCAGATTTATATACCGCAATCGATCAAGAAGGCGGCAAGGTGCAACGTCTTTCAAAAGGGCAGGGCTTTGCAAAAATCCCAACAGCACAATGGGTAGCTGGCAACTTGTCTGCGGCCAAGGCTTTGTCTTTATATGAAAAAGCAGGGCGCGATTTACGCTCAGCTGGCTTCAATTTAAACCTTGCGCCATCGGTTGATATTCACCAACCCAAAAATCCGGTTATTGGTAAATATGGTCGTAGCTTTGGCACCGACCCAGCAACCATTGCAGAGTATGGCGGCGCATTTGTAAACGGCTTTGCAAGAGCTGGTGTTGCAACCTCTATCAAACACTTTCCAGGGCATGGTTCATCGCGCTCAGATAGCCACGATGGGTTTGTTGATATTTCTTCAACATGGAAAGCAAATGAGTTAGCGCCGTTTAAAGCGCTAGCTGCAAAAGCGCCAATTATTATGGGTGGTCATTTGTACCATCCAAAATTTAGCAATGGCAAAAATCCAGTGACATTTTCTTCAAAAGCTTTGCAAAAAACACTGCGCGGAACATTGGGCTATAAAGGCGTCATTTTAACTGATGATCTAGATATGGGTGCCATTCGCAAAAACTATACATTGAAAGAGGCAGTGGTGAACGCACTCACCGCTGGCAATGATTTGCTAATGCTTTCAAACTCTTTGAAATACGATGAAGACCTACCAGTAAATGCAGTTAAGTGGATTGGTGAAGCTGTAAAAGATGGGCGCATTACAACGGCTCAACTAAACGGCTCATATCAGCGCGTTATGGCAGCAAGAGCTAGATCTAGGTTCTAAGAGCCAGATCAATCAAAAATTATTATAAAAATAGAAATGCTGCCGACAACAAATCGGCAGCATTTTTTTAAGCGTATTTATTATGAACGTTTCGCATCTACAGACATAGAGCCTGGTCCAGAAACGCTAAGCGCTAAGAAGCCACCGGCAATTGCTAGGTTCTTTAAGAATGAAGTCATTTCACTTTGGTTTGATGGATCAAAATGGAAAATTGCTGCCGCTAAAACGCAGAATGCAGCTAGAAGATATGACATCAACTTTGTTTTGAAACCAATGATAATACAAATACCAGCAACGATTTCAAAAATGGTTGAAACCCAAGCTAGGATAGATGGCATAGGTAGCCCTTTTGATGCGATATAACCAGCAACGCCTTCCATGCCACCAAGCTTACCTGCACCCGCAGCTACAAAAAGTAGACCAAGTAAAATTCTGCCGATTAGTAGTAAAGTGTTATTATTCATTTTCTCTTCTCCAATTAAAAATAAAATTTTAAGCACAATTGCCAATATAGGTAAACAAGCTGCTCCCTCGAAGTCTATCTGCCTTGTGGACATTATTGTTCAAATGGCAGGGCCGCATTGCATTTTTATGGCTAAAAGAACTTCAAATTTGTGGTTGAAAACAAAAAAGGCCGCCCAAAAGGGCAGCCTTTAATTTCAAGCTTAGAGCCTGAACGGTATTTTGTAAGCGTTGCTTACATCATGCCGCCCATACCGCCCATGCCACCCATGTCCGGCATTCCGCCAGCAGGTGCGCCACCGTCTTTAGCAGGTGCATCAGCAACCATTGCCTCAGTAGTGATCAATAGGCCAGCAATTGATGCCGCGTCTTGTAGAGCTGTACGAACTACTTTCACTGGGTCAACAATACCCATTGAAATCATGTCGCCATAAACTGCTGTTTGCGCGTTAAAGCCATAGTTAGCTTTGTTCGCATCAACAATTTTACCAACAACGATAGAAGCTTCTTCACCAGCATTTTCAGAAATCTGACGAACAGGTGCTTCTAGTGCTTTACGCACAATGTTGATACCAGCTTCTTGATCATCGTTTTCACCTTTACAGTCAATGAAACGTGATGCACGTAGAAGTGCAGTACCACCACCAGGCACAATGCCTTCTTCAACAGCAGCGCGTGTCGCATTCAAAGCATCATCAACGCGGTCTTTGCGTTCTTTAACTTCGATTTCAGTTGCTCCACCAATACGAATAACAGCAACACCGCCAGCAAGTTTAGCTAGGCGCTCTTGAAGTTTTTCTCTGTCATAGTCAGAAGAAGTTTCACCGATTTGATTTTTGATCTGGCTTACACGGCCAACGATCTCTTTTTTCTTGCCAGCGCCATCAACGATAGTTGTTTCTTCTTTAGAGATAGAAACGTTTTTCGCAGTGCCAAGCATATCAAGCGTTACGTTCTCAAGCTTGATACCAAGATCTTCAGAAATAACCTGACCACCAGTTAGAACAGCAATGTCTTCTAGCATCGCTTTACGGCGATCACCAAAACCAGGTGCTTTAACTGCAGCAATTTTCAAACCACCACGTAGTTTGTTCACAACTAGTGTTGCAAGTGCTTCACCTTCAACGTCTTCTGCAATAATAAGCAGCGGACGTGAAGATTGAACAGCAGCTTCAAGAAGCGGCAACATAGCTTGCAAGTTTGTAAGCTTAGATTCGTGAAGAAGAATGTATGGGTTCTCCAATTCAGCGATCATTTTTTCAGGGTTTGTTACGAAGTAAGGAGACAAGTAACCACGGTCAAACTGCATGCCTTCAACAACATCTAGTTCAGTTTCAGCAGTCTTTGCTTCTTCAACAGTAATAACGCCTTCATTGCCAACACGTTGCATAGCTTCTGCAATCATCTCACCAATTTCTTTTTCGCCATTTGCTGAGATTGTGCCAACTTGAGCAACTTCAGCAGAAGTTTTGATTTTCTTTGCTTTTGAAAGAAGATCGTTTGTTACTTCGCTAACAGCCAAATCGATGCCGCGCTTAAGGTCCATTGGGTTTAGGCCAACAGCAACTGCTTTCGCGCCTTCTTTAACAATAGCTTGTGCAAGCACTGTTGCAGAAGTTGTACCATCACCAGCAACATCATTGGTTTTAGAAGCAACTTCTTTAACCATCTGAGCGCCCATGTTTTCGAACTTATCTTCAAGTTCGATTTCTTTAGCAACTGAAACACCATCTTTTGTGATGCGCGGAGCGCCAAAAGACTTATCAATAACAACGTTACGACCTTTAGGGCCAAGCGTTACTTTTACTGCATTAGCTAGAGTATCAACGCCGCGTAGCATTTTATCGCGTGCCTCTAGGCCAAACTTTACTTCTTTAGCAGACATATTATTTTCCTTATCTGGAGAATTGCCTCGTGAGAGCGTCAACTCTCACAAAATATATAATTTAATGAACGAGCGTTGGGGTTAGCCAATAATGCCCATAATGTCGGATTCTTTCATAATCAGCAGATCTTCACCGCCAATTTTAACTTCTGTGCCTGACCATTTGCCAAACAGCACTGTGTCACCAGCTTTTACGTCTAGTGGAACCAGCTTGCCTGCTTCATCACGAGCGCCTGTACCAACAGAAACGATTTCACCTTCAGAAGGCTTTTCTTGAGCTGAATCTGGAAGAATAATGCCACCAGCAGTTTTTTCTTCAGATGTTACGCGGCGAACCACAACACGGTCATGTAGTGGGCGGAATTTAGTTTTAGCCATTGATATTTCCCAATGTTTATAAACGAGATACCTGCTTCAACATTGAAAGCAGAGGTTAGAATTAGCACTCGCACTAAGAGAGTGCTAATCGACTGATTGGATTTAGGTAGTGAATCTAAAAATGTCAACATTTTTGCTCTTTTTTTGTGAGTTTTTGTTGAATATGCCTAACTTCACTGGTCTAAAGTCTAATCCTCGAGCATCTTTTACTTGACCACCTCATACCCCTCTGCGACATAGCTTCTCTATTAAGTGCACGCGCTTTAGTGCTAATCATGGCGCTTCTAGGGTTTGGCGCAGTTAGCCAAAATGTTTTAAAGCCACAAAAAGGATCTCTCAAACGTGACTTCTCAGCTTAACAGTCAAAGAATTGATGGCTTAAATGAAATTGCCGACAACTATGACCTAATTTTATGTGATGTTTGGGGCGTTTTGCACAATGGCGTAAAAGCCTATGAAGCTGCGGTAAATGCATTGAGCAGTTTTCGCAAAAACGGTGGCACAGTTGTTATGGTCACCAACGCACCAAGACCACGCGCGCAGGTTTATGAACAACTAAAGCGCTTGGGCGTGCCTGATGGTGTGTTTGATCGCGTAATAACTTCTGGCGATGTAACACAAGCCCTAATGGCAGATGCACCCAAAAAAGTGCACTTCATTGGCATGTATGAAAAAGACAAACATTTATTTGAAGGCCAAAACAAAGAACTTGTGAGCGAAGAAGAAGCTGAAGTAATTGTGTGTACTGGCCCACTAGACGAATATAATGACACAGCCCAAACCTACACCAAAATGTTAGAGCGTTGCGCTAAAAGAGATTTAGATTTTATATGCGCAAACCCAGACAAAGTAGTAGAAGTTGGCGACAAGTTGATTATGTGCGGGGGCGCTATTGCAGATGAATATGAACGCATTGGCGGCACTACACTTATTGCAGGCAAACCCTTTGCGCCAATATATAAGCAGGCTATTTTAGAGGCAGAAGAGCTTAGCGAAAAGCAATTTGCAAAAGACAGAATGTTGGCGATTGGAGATGGCATGCCAACCGACATAAAAGGCGCGCAAGACTTTGGCTTAGATGTGCTTTATGTAAGTGCTGGCATTCACGCGGCAGAATATGGCGAGGCTAAAAACCCAATTGATAGCAAAGTGCAAAGCTTTTTGAAAAAGAACAACGCAAAGCCAGTTGCGTATATTCCGCATCTTAGCTGGTAAAGAATTTGGATTGTAAGTGACTACTAATAGCTCAAAAATGTTTTATGGAACGCACGCAGTTCCAGATAGTTTAAAAGGCGCAGTTATTGCGATTGGCAATTTTGATGGTGTGCACTTAGGCCACCGTCATGTTTTTCAAGCGGCGCTTGGCCATGCCAAACAGCTTGGTGTACCAGCCATGGTGCTAACCTTTGAGCCACACCCACGCACTTGGTTTAACCCAAAACAGCCAGTTTTTCGTTTAACCAATGAATCAGACAAGGCCAAACTCATTTTAGATTTAGGCTTTGATGGCGTGATCATAGAAAACTTTGATGCCGATTTTGCTGGCCAAGAAGCGGTAGATTTTACCACCAACCACCTGCACAAAGATCTAAATGTTTGTCATGTCGTAACGGGCTTTAATTTTTATTTTGGAAAAAACCGAGGTGGCACACCTGAGTTTTTAAACCAAGAAGCACAAAGGCTCGGCTTTGGCCTCACTCAAATTAGCGCAGTTGAAGGCGGTGAGGGCGATGTTATCTCTTCTTCTATGGTGCGCGCATTTTTGCGCGATGGTAATGTAAAAAGCGCAAATGCATTGTTGGGTTATGAATGGCAAATAAGTTCTACAATTGTAAAAGGCGCGCAATTGGGCAGAACTCTAGGCTTTCCAACTGCCAACATGAAATTGCCAGATCATATAGAACTTAGACATGGCATTTACGCAGTAAAAGTAACACGCGAAAATGGCGAAGCGCTTGAAGGCGTTGCAAGCTTTGGGCGAAGACCAACCTTTGATAATGGCGCGCCTTTGTTAGAGACGTTCATATTTGATTTTTCTCAAGATATTTATGACGAATCGCTCACGATAAGTTTTGTTGAATGGATAAGAGAAGAGTTGAAATTTGACTCACAAGATGCGCTTGTGGTGCAAATGAACAAAGATGTTTTGCAAGCGCAAGAAATCTTAGCAAAAACATCCACTTAGGAACCCTTCATGGCTGGTCGTAATATAATAATCACTGGTGGCACGAGCGGCATTGGTGCTGAATTGGTGAGGCGCTATATTGGCCGCCACAATGTTTTAATTGTTGGTAGGTCTCCTTCTGAAGAAATTCAAAGTTATATAGACGATGTGCCAACCATATTTTTTGTTGAAGCAGATTTATCAAGCCCACAAAAAGCAAGCGAGCTTATTGAAAAGAAAATCAAAGCCCTAAAATGGGAGGGTGTTAGCAATGCCATTTTAAATGCTGGCATTGGTTTTGTGGGTAATGAAGGCTTTGAGAGCGCAGAGAATATTCGAAAAACGTTGAGTGTAAATTTAACGTCCAATATTGCGATTAGCCAAATGCTATTTCCTTATTTGCAAGCGGGTAAAGGCAAACTCACACTCATTGGCTCAACCTCTTATAAAGGGCAAAAAGAAGTGCCTTCTTATGCGGCTTCAAAGGCGGCGCTGCATGGGCTCGCAAGATCGCTTGGCCAAGAATGGGGTGGGCGCGTTGATGTTCAAATCATTCACCCAGGTCCAACAAACACCCCAATGCACGAAAAAGCAGGGCTTAAACTGGGCTTTATCAAATATCTATTCACCGAGCCGCGCTCTATGGCTGCTATGATAGACAAAACCATAGCATCGCGCAGAGTTAGCGCTAAATTATCTTTCTTTCATGACTGGGCAGGATCAACAATTTTATCGCGTGGTTTGAAATAATGAATGAGCATAAAAAAACAGCGCTGGTGACGGGCGGTACTTTGGGCTTGGGGCAAGGCTTTGTGCAAAATTTGCTTGAGCAAGGCTATGAAGTGGTCTCAATCGATCGTGATTTAGCACGTGATTTAGCAAAAGGCAGTTTGCCGAAAAACCTTCACCAAATCCAATGCGATTTATCAAACCAAAAATCTGTCGATGCGCTTTCAAAGAAATTACAAAAATTCGCGCCGTTTCACTTAGCCATTTTTAATGCCGGCATTAGCGCAACTGGCAAATTTGAAGAAATGCCAATTGCCGCCTACCAAACGCTGTTGCGCCTAAACGCTGAAACACCAATGGTGCTAACTTCTGCGCTTCTTGAAAATAATTTGTTAGCGCCAAAAAGCAATTTACTTTTCGTATCCTCTTTATCGCACTTTACGGGTTATCCGGGTGCTGCGGTTTATGCCGCCTCAAAAGACGCAATTGCAATTTATGCAAAAAGCATAAAAAAATCTTTTGCCAAGAAAGGTATTACGGTTTCGTGCGCTTTTCCAGGGCCTTTAAAAACACAACACGCCAAGCGCCATAGCCCAAAAGGCTCTAGCGATGAAAAGCGCATGGCGCCAAAAACCGCAGCAAGCCTCATCTTGCAAGGCGTTCAAAAAGGCAGACACCAAATTTTTACTGGCTTTGGCATGTTTGCGGTTTCAAAGCTTGGCAAACTCTTCCCCAATATGCTGTCCTTTATCATGCGCAAAACGCTTTATGATAAGATGGATAAAAATGTCTTTTAAGGCCTATTTTTCTCTATATATCCCTTTATTCATGCATGGCTTACTGATAAACACCAAATCATGAAAACTCAGTTCACGACTTTGACCTTTTTAAAAGGCGCTATAATTCGAATTACTTGCCCGGCCTCTGTTTAAGCAATGCTTGCAGAGAACCGGGAATGATTGAGCGCAAGAATTTCAATAGACCTTACTTGGTCCCTGCAATTGCAGGTTATCTACGTGAAAAACATGACAGACAATAATTCCAAAACAGATGGCCGTGATTGGTCAAAGACCCTAAGCCTTCCACAAACAGATTTTCCTATGCGTGCTGGTTTGCCAAGAATGGAACCAAGCCTAATCGCAAAATGGGATGAAATGGGCCTTTATAAAAAACTGCGCGAGCAGTCTAAGGGCTTACCAAAATATGTTCTGCACGATGGCCCTCCTTATGCAAATGGTAATTTGCATATTGGTCATGCGCTAAACAAAATCATCAAAGATCTAATCAACCGCTCTTTTCAGATGCGCGGCTATGATGCCAACTATGTTCCCGGCTGGGACTGTCATGGCTTGCCGATTGAATGGAAAATTGAAGAGCAATATCGCTCAAAAGGCAAAGACAAAAACGAAGTGCCAATCAATGAATTTCGCCAAGAGTGCCGAGATTTTGCTGATAAGTGGATTGGCGTTCAAGCAGAAGAATTTAGACGTCTTGGCGTCGAAGGTGATTTTGAGCGCCCATACAAAACAATGGACTTTAAATCTGAAGCGATCATTGCACGCGAACTTCTAAAATTTGCAAAATCGGGCCAGCTTTATCGTGGCTCAAAACCTATCATGTGGTCTGTGGTAGAGCGCACTGCTTTGGCCGAGGCTGAAATCGAATACGAAATGTATGAGAGCGATACGGTTTGGGTAAAGTTCCCAATATTAGAAAACGATATTGCTAATGATTTAAAAGGCGCAAGCGTTGTCATCTGGACAACAACGCCTTGGACAATTCCGGGCAATAGAGCGGTTTGTTATTCTTCAAAAATTAATTACAGCATGTTTGAAGTCACCGTTGCCGAAATGGAGTTTGGTCCACAACCTGGCGACAAACTTGTTTTTGCAGACAGACTTGCACAAGAATGCGCTGATAAAGCCAAAGTTGAATTTAAGAAAGTACGCGATGTAACTGCAAGCGAACTTGCCAATATTACATGCGCGCATCCCCTTCGTGCCTTTAACGACGCTTATAGCTTTAACGTTCCAGTTTTAGATGGCGATCACGTAACCGATGAAGCGGGTACTGGCTTTGTACATACCGCCCCAAGTCATGGTCGTGACGATTTTGAAATCTGGGTAGCAAGACGCAACGAAATTGAAGCGCAGGGCATTTCATCTGATATTCCTTTTCCTGTCTTAGATGATGGTAGATACAATGAAGAAGATGCACCCGGTTTTCCTGATGTGCAGGTGATCGACGATAAGGGCAAAAAGGGCAAAGCCAACCAAGCCGTTATCACGGCGCTTATTGGTGAAAACAATTTGTTTGCGCGTGGGCGTGTAAAGCACGAATATCCACATTCATGGCGTTCGAAAAAACCAATCATTTTCCGCAACACACCTCAATGGTTTGTGTATATGGACAAAGATGGCGTTTTGGGTGAGGCATCGCGTTCAAACGCGTCTACGCTGCGCCAAGTGTCACTTGCCGCAATTGATGAAACGCGCTTTGTGCCAGCGTCTGGCCAAAACAGATTGCGCGCCATGATTGAGCAGCGCCCTGACTGGGTGTTATCGCGCCAGCGTGCATGGGGTGTTCCGATTGCCGTATTTAGAAATGAAGAAACTGGCGAGGTTATTCCATCGCCGTCATTCGAAAAATCTGATGAACTTTGTAAACGCATCGAAGATGCCTTTGAACAAGAGGGCGCAGATGCATGGTTTGCTGATGGCGCTAAAGAACGTTTCTTAGACGGCATTGTTGAAGATTATAGCGCTTGGGAACAAGTGCGCGATATTTTAGATGTTTGGTTCGATTCAGGTTCAACGCACGCTTTTTGTTTAGAGCAGCGCGATGATCTTAAATGGCCAGCCGATCTATATTTAGAAGGTTCTGATCAACACCGTGGTTGGTTCCATTCATCTCTTCTCGAAAGCTGTGGCACTAGAGGCAGAGCGCCATATGATGCTGTGCTAACGCATGGTTTTGTGATGAGTGAAGATGGCCGTAAAATGTCTAAATCTTTGGGCAATGTGGTAACTCCGCAAGAAGTGATCAAACAATC
>JBGCEA010000144.1:0-12387 GCA_045105915.1 Nitratireductor sp. | reverse complement strand
CTCGCTCATCTCTTCCATGCTTTTTGAAAGCCAAAAAGGTTGTGTGGGTGTTTTTTCGCTCATTCTTTAGGAAAACTCATTTTACAATTTTAAGAAAACGATTGGCTGGCTGTATAGGTATAAACGCGCATGATGCAATTTAAACACACTTGGTAATCACATTTGGACAAAATGCTAGAACAAATGCACTCTAAAACTTGTTTTTTGGTGATATAAGATTTACCAAGAGAGTGCAAACCTTGAGTGGAGAATTTAACGTGCGCAATCCTTTTGAAAAAAAGAAAAAGCTAAAGGGGTTTAATCGCCTTTTAGAAGTAGACGCATGGATTGACACTACCCTTTATAAATTCACCTCTGAGGGCGCTGAATATTGGGAACGCATCAATGTGTTTTTCACAAAATTTCGCGTTAGGGGTTTTAAGAAATTTCTGATTGAAGTTTTAGATGAAGGTGTGACACTTGGCATAGTGGGTTTGATAGCGCTTTTGGTTTTGGCTATTCCCTCTTTTGAAGAGACCAATAAAAACTGGCGAGAAAAAGAAGACTACTCGGTTATGTTTCTTGACCGCTACGGCAAGGAAATAGGCAGGCGCGGTGTTCGCCAAACCGACGTGGAAGATATTGATGAACTTCCTGATGAATTTATTAAAGCCGTTTTAGCCACCGAAGACAGACGTTTTTTTGAACATTATGGCTTAGACTTTTTTGGCCTTGCTCGTGCGCTATTTGAAAATGTGCGTGCCAACTCTGTTGTGCAAGGTGGTAGTACGATTACACAGCAATTGGCAAAGAACTTGTTCTTAACCAATGAGCGTACATTAGAGCGCAAAATTAAAGAGGCTTTTTTGTCTTTATGGCTAGAGACAAATTTATCTAAGCGAGAAATTTTAAAACTCTATTTAGACCGTGCTTATATGGGTGGCGGTAATTTTGGTATTACTTCAGCCGCTGAATATTATTTTGAAAAAGATGCTCGTGAATTAGAACTTGCAGAAGCTGCCATGCTTGCAGGCCTATATAAAGCGCCAACAAAATATGCGCCTCACATAAACCTGCCAAATGCGCGTGCGCGTGCCAATGAGGTTTTGACCAATATGGTGCAAGCGGGCTTTATGAGTGAGGGCCAAGTAACTGGCGCACGCAAAAAACCTGCAACGCCAGTGGATCGCAATGATTTAGAAGGGCCTAACTATTTTTTAGATTGGGCGTTTGAAGAAGTTAAGGTGCTTGCACGCGATTTGAAAGAAACAAGTTTTGTTGCAAAAACAACGGTAGATTTGGAACTGCAAAAAGCAGCCGAAGAAGCGATTTTGAGTTCGCTTCGTCAATTTGGAAAGCAAAAACGCGTATCTGAAGCCGCTATGGTTGTGGCTGATGACACAGGCGCTATTAGAGCCATGGTGGGTGGACGCGACTATGGTGAGAGCCAATTTAATAGAGCGACCTTATCTAAGCGCCAACCGGGTTCTTCGTTCAAGCCATTTGTGTATGCGACAGCGGTTGAGATGCGCGAGTTAAAAGAGACAACTAGAGTTGTTGATAGACGTGTATGTTATAGACGCCCTGGCAGACGCGCATGGTGTCCTGGCAACTATGCCAACCGTTTTCGTGGGCCTATTGATTTGCAAACAGCGATTATAAAATCGATCAACACAATTCCTGTGCAGCTTTATTTGGGCGGTAGTGGCATTAAGGGTATTGGCGCAAAGCCAATTGTTGCTCAAGCAAAAGCTATGGGCGTGACTTCTGAATTGAAGATGGTGCCTTCTATGGTGCTTGGTGCAAATGACATGACCGTTTTAGAAATTACCACGGGTTATGGCACATTTATGACTGGCGGCTATAAGCTTGATGGGCACGGCGTTACTCAATTGGTAGATCCGCAAGGTACTGTTGTTTATGACAAGCGCAAAAGCACTAAAAAGCCAGAGCGTGTTTTATCAGAACGTGCAACTGGCGTGATGAACCGCATGATGGCACAAATTCCAGAACGCGGTACTGCGCGTGCTGCAGCGCTAGAGGGCATTAGAGCGGCTGGCAAAACTGGCACAACCTCTAGCTACAAAGATGCGTGGTTTGTTGGCTATACGGGCAATTATGTTGCCGGCATTTGGATGGGTAATGATAACAGCAAACCAACCAATCGTTTAACGGGTGGTAATTTGCCAGCGCAAACTTGGAAAAAGTTCATGACCTTTGCGCACCAAAACATTGATCTAAAGCCTATTCCATATATCGAGAACCCTTTACCTGAAGTTGAACGCAAGAAGAAGGTAGATGAGGGTGAGCAATTGCTTACACGTGTTAGAAGACCAAAAACACTTTCAAAGAAAACAGAAAACTATATACGCGGCCTTTCTCAAAGGCTAAGAGCTGCGCCACCTGTGACGCATGAAAAAGTGGTTGCGAGTAACCAAGCCTTAAACGCTTTAGGCGCTTCTTTTGAACAGTGATTTTAAAATGATTTTAAAAAGAGACAAGAAGCTATAGATGCTGAGATTTTATCTAACCATATTGTGTGCGTTGGCAATTGGCATTGGTCTTGGTGGGGCTTCTGCTTGGTACTCTTTGCGACAAACGCATAGTTTTGGCGGCATTAATATTGGCGCGTGGACAGCATGGCCATTTGTGAGTGGCGGCAATGCCGATCCCTATACAATTGCTAAAGTTGTGCGCGATGGTAACATTCCTCTTGGCGCAGCTGAGGGTTTGGCATTTGAAGCGCATGCAGATGATAATGGCGATGCATTGTTGTTTAACTGCGATTATATCTTATCTGGGCAAACGCCCCCTGCCCGTGTGTGGACGCTAGCGGCCTATCATGAAAATGGAAGCTTGGTTAAAACCAGTAACTCAGGCAAGTCTGCAGTCTATTCTGGAAATATCATTCGCTTTGGCGAGAGCGGCTTTAGAGTAAATATCAGCACAACTCCGGTTGCTGGCAACTGGCTGAGTGTAAATGAGAGCGGCAATACAAATAAGACCTTCTATCTTATGCTTCGTCTTTATGACACGCCTTCTACAAGCA
Source organism: Nitratireductor sp. (assembly GCA_045105915.1). Lineage (GTDB taxonomy): Bacteria > Pseudomonadota > Alphaproteobacteria > Rhizobiales > Rhizobiaceae > Salaquimonas. Next base: position 9,359 of record JBGCEA010000144.1, on the reverse strand, counting down.
CAACTGGCTTGGTGTCACGGCGTATGCCCACCATTTTGCGCGGAGAATGCCTGCAATGATGGCTAGAGCATTTTATACGGTTTTTTCTGGTTTGGTGCTTGCTGGTATCATTCATATTATGATCATTATTCTTGTGCCTAAATATGGCACAAAAGATGCTTGGGCATATTTGTCTGAACGCTCTAAGAACTATGAATTTACGCAATTACAAAATGATGCAAATGCCTTAGGCCTCTCAGAAATTGATCCGTTCTTTTCTTATGGCATTTGTCGTTATGACTTGAATGATGCGCCGCTCAAAATGCAAGGCGATGCAACTGAGTCATTTTGGTCTGCTTCTGTTTTTGATGAAGGTGGAAAAATCATTTACAGCCTAAATGATAGAACTGCGCTTAATAGAGAGTTAAGTGTTTTGGTGGTTGATCAAATTCAAGGCTTAGAACTTAAAGAGAGCAATTGGGAAGAATTGGATAATTTCATTCTTGTCGAAACCAATGCAACAAAAGGCTATGTTGTGCTACGAGCGCTACAACCCGATAATGCGTTGGTAAAAGATAGTAATGCTTCTGAAAATAATGGTTCAGAATTTTTAGATTTAGTGAGCTGCGAAAAATTTGATATTGAGAGCGTTACTAAGGCAATCGATTCTTAACATTAAGATCTAATCTTCTTTGCCACTTTTTTAAGCGACATCTTTTTTGTACTAGCTTTCGATTGCTCACCATCATGTGTGCGCTCATAACGAACGCCTGTAAAAAACAGAATTTGTGCAGATGCGTTTTTGTCATCAGGCATTGTTAAGCATTTAGCGGCGTTTCGCTTTTGCTTTAACGTGTTTAACTTAATTAACTGCCCCATAAAACTCTCCCTGACAACGAATACGCATTACAAAAAGATTCGGCACACCATGCCAATTTGTGGTTAACGAAGCATTAAGCTGATTAATTATGGTTAACACTTTGTTAACAGTCGCTGGCTCAATATGGATAAAAGCCTATTTGTGATTCGCAAAAGGCCAAACATCTACATTGAATGGCTATAATATGTTTGATACAGCGCAAACTTTAAAAACAAACACTCCAGAGTATACGCCAAGCATTTTTGCGAGCACCGGCCGTAATTCTGATACGAGATCAACCAATATTTTAGTCGATTCAACTCGAATTTTCTGTTCAATTTCAAGACCAGACCGCGAAGACATTTCAAACTACAAAGCATTTTTCTATCAGTTTGTTGATAAGTTGCCTGTTAGCGAGAGAAGACTAATCTCTGCAATGTTATCGCAATATGCATATGTTCCGCGCCCAATAGCCTTATATCTGGCTTTGGATAAGGTGAGTGTTGCTGCACCATTTTTACTGTTTTCTCCTGTTCTAACCTCTATGGACTTAGCAACGATTGCTAAGAAAAAGGGCACTGATCACGCTAATATTATTGCGAGGAGAAGAGACAGTGTTGAAAGTATTGTGGGTGGTTATAATGAAGAATTCTTGGAAACAGTATTAGAAGAAAGTGTTGAAGACGCCATTGAAGAAGAGGTAGTAGAGACAAAACAACCGCTTCAAGCTGAGATCAAAACACCTATAGCCGCTGATAATGAATCCACTGAAATCAAACATATTGATGACGTTTTAATGGTGATCCCACCTAAGACGCAAGATGCGCCAGAGGCTCAAGTATTTATAGAGGTAGCCCCTCCGACAGAGATCAAATCTTCTGCAGCATCGAAGAAGCAAGAATGGCTATCTAGTGATGAGATTGTAGCACTTGCTTCTGTGGGCGGTAAGCTTGGTAAGAAAAAACAACCAGCAAAGCCGCTATTAGCAACCGCATTAGATGAAGATACGGCGCATAATAATGCCACGCAAATTGCTGCAAGTTCTACACCACGCGAAGTAAGTGCATTAGCTGCAAGTGATGTGAATGCATTGGTTAAAGATGCAAGAGCGCTAGAGTATTTATCTTTTTGTAAACGTGTTGAATCATTATGTGGGCTAAACCATGAGCGCGTAAGGCAGATCATTACAAGTGAAAAAGGCGATCAGCTTGCTTATCTAATAAAAGCACTTGCAGTGCCAGCGCCGAAAGATTTACAACTGCTCCTCATGTTAGCGCCACAAAGCGGTAGAAGTTTTGAAAATTACCAAGAAAGTAAAGCGCTCTTAAACAGCTTAGAAATTGGTATTTGCAGAATGATCTTCAATGAGGTTGGGGCTAAATTTGAAATTCCTGGCGCACCAGAGCCAACACGCATTAGTGGTGTTGAGACACCTCCAGATTATACATATTCTGCTAAAATGCGCCGCGAACATATTTCGGCAGTATCAAGAGTTGAGCAACGAACACAAACAAGAGAAGATGCCTTTGAATTAGGCCAAGTTTCTTAAAGCGCTTTAGCTTTCATCTTGGCTCAAAATATTTAAATCTTCTAGCGCTTGGGGTGTTTCAATTTCTACGACCCAAATATCTGTGTCAAATTTCATTTGCTTTTCAATAAATTGCGAAACTTGCGCGTCAGCAAGGCCAGTTTTTAGAACTTCAAAATAACGATCTGAAGCATGATCTTGCGGCAAAACCGATTGAGAGACAGGCCCATAAAAGTCTGAATTATCTCTGCTCTTATTATGGCAAATAAAAATAGCGCCAGCTTCTTCTGCTCCCTTATTTAAGATCGTGCAAAAAGCACCTTTGCTCGATTCTGATCTTATCAAAGCGGCTACAAAAATTGACGATTTTAAACGCAACTTTTTAACCAGCAGGTAGTGCGCGTTTTTTCACAAGCGTTTTAACCAATGCAACATCAGGTATACCTGTTTTAGTTAGGTTAAACTTTTCTTGAAAACGCTTAATAGCAGCTTCTGTTTGTTTGCCGTAAACACCGTCTACCGAAATGTTAGATTCGCCAAAATTGAATAAGCCTTGCTGCACTTTCAAGACGATGTCTTTTGGAAATGTTTTAACAGCAAAAACCTTGGTTTCAGCTTTGGATGCTACAACTTGCTTGGTGGCTACTGACTTATTAAGCTGAATGATTTTTAACAGCGTTTTAGTAGCAGTGCCATCTTCATCTAGCCCATAACGTGCTTGATAGGTTGTAATGGCTGCTCTGGTTTTTGGCCCCATTAAACCATCGACTGCGCCTTTATAATCGCCGCTATCTGCTAAACCCTGCTGCACACCCTTAACAATAGGTGATGCTTTAAGTGCTGGCGCTTTTGCAACAGACTTATTAATTTTTACTTTGTGCTTTGAAACCTTAACTGGTCTAACTCTTGGATCGAACGCCTCTGGTTTGAAAGCTGTTTGCTCATCAATTGACTGCGTTGTTACGTGGTCTCTTGTGGCCCAAAGTGGTGTTGGGTGCGAACCAGATTGCGAATAAATTGCGTTACCTGCAACAAGCGAGAATGCAATAGCAAAAGTGCAAACTCCAGCCACAACAGATGGATGCTCTTGTAAAATAGAGAATACTATATTTTCTGATCTATGTGACATTTTTCGCTCCTAAATTCGAATTATGCAGTGTGACGTATGATGCCGAAATTCTCTTCATCAACATTTTGTGCGCTGGGTATATCGACAATTTTTTCAACTTCATCTTTTGCTGGTACTGAACGTCCATCTTTTCCATGAATTGGAAGAGAAACCGTAACGGTTGTTCCAACATCGCGCTCACTATCAAATTTGATAGTGCCTTCATGCAGTTCAACCAATCCGCGCACAACAGAAAGACCAAGGCCTGTGCCTTCGTAATTGCGGTCATATTTACTATCTGCTTGGAAGAATGCATGGCCAAGTTTGGCAATATTCTCTTTAGAAATACCAATGCCGCTATCCTTGACTGCAATTTCGACATTGCGCGCGCCGCGCTTGGTGGTTACTTGCACCACGCTATCGTCTTTTGAAAACTTGATTGCATTTGAAAGCAGGTTAATGAAAATTTGCTTTAGCGCTCGTTCATCTGCAGTGATCTCTGGCAGTGTTTCAAAACCAATTTTTTCAATTTTGATAGAGCGAGTTTGTGCTTGGCCATCCATAATGGCAACTGTCGAAGACAAACAGTTTTCTAGCGACAATAATTCAGAGTAAATTTCATACATACCCGAATCAATTTTGGTCGCGTCTAGAATGTCATTCAAAATACTCAATAGGTGCTTGGCAGAGCTATGAATAAGCGAAACATATTCTTGTTTTTTGTCTTCTGTTATTTGCCTTGCAAGTTCAGAATTGAGCAACTCAGAAAAACCTAAAATAGCGTTTAGAGGTGTTCTCAATTCGTGGCTAACATTGCCCAAAAACCTGGTTTTTGTGATGCTTGCTTTTTCTGCCTCATCTTTAACACTATCAATGCGTTGCTCAGCATTTTTGCGCGCCGAAATGTTTTCATATTGCACCATAACCAAAGGCGTATTTGCATCATTGGTTTCTATTTTTTGTATGTTTGCTTCAAGCCATAAAGCCGCCTGCTGGCGTGCGCTTTTGTTGCCTGCACCAATTACGCGTAATTCGCATTTTGTTACTTCATTTTTGAAAACGCAGTTTTGAATCTCATGCGCCAGAGCCAATCTGTCTTGCAAGTGAAATTCTTGCATCAAAGCTTCTTCGCTAGCATTGGTGTTAGACGATTTTAGCGTTTGGGGCATATTTAGGCTTGCAAACAATAGCTTGCCATCTTGATTGTGCAGTGTGTGGGGCACAATTAGTGCCATAGAATGTGAATGAGTATGCATGTGCTCGCACGCTAATTTGTAACTGTTCAATGTCTCTTGAACAGACTTTACTGTATTAGCTGCGCCAATTGATTGCTTATATAAATCTAGGTTACTCAAAACAACTTCCTGATTAATTTGATAAACCTACATTCTCACAGCACATTTAATGGATTGCTAAACGATCATCACACAATCAAATTTAATGCGATTTTATAGCTTATTAGGCTTTGTTTTTAGCGCTATGGTAAACAAGTGGTTATTAAAACACCCATTTTGGGGCTGTTTTTGGCTAAGTTGCGAAAATTAGATAAAATTTGAATTAAATTTGAGCGCAAATTTGAAGCCGTCCTTAAAACAAGCATGTTAGACAGCTTGCACGGGAAAGGACGACTACCATGTATTTAATTAAAACGGCTTTTTGGCTTACACTTATTGTTGCTTGCATTCCTGTGAATGCAAGCCAATTGGAAGATGGCCAAAGAAACATCTCAACGATGGAAACAATAAGCTTAGCGCAGAGTGTATTACAAGACGCTGGACAGTTTTGTGAAAGAAACCCTGCTCCATGCGAAACAGGTTCTATGATTGTATCGCAAATGGGCGCTAAGGCGCGTGAGGGCGCTAAAATTGCTTTCACCTATTTAGATGCAAATTTTGGCAAAGACACGCTTACAGCAAATTCTGACGTGCAAGACCCAGTAGAAACTGGTTCGGTGGAAAAGTAAGCCAAACGGACAATAAACATTTTATTCTCGCTCACCTGCCCTATATAAGAGGGCAGAAGGTGAGAGAACATGTTGATTGACGAAATAATAGATAACTTTGAATTCTTAGATGACTGGGATGACCGTTATAAATATTTGATCGAACTTGGAAATTCACTCCCCGCCTTTCCCCAAGAATACCAAAATGATGAGTACAAGGTTCAAGGTTGTGTAAGCCAAGTATGGATTGTTCCAGCTATTGGCGAGGGTGAAAACCCTATTATTGGTTTTGATGGCACTTCTGATGCTCATATTGTGCGTGGCTTAATTGCTATCACACTTGCTATTTTTTCAAATAAAAGCGCGAGCGAGATATTAACTCTTGATGAAACTGAGACCTTTAAGAAACTTGATTTGTCTGAGCATATAACGCCGCAACGCTCTAATGGTTTGCGCTCTATGGTACAAAGAATAAAAGACACAGCCAAAGCTGCACAAAGTAGCTAGAGTTATTGGTCTATATTATAGTTTTATAAACTGGGTCTGTAGCTTTCGCTTCCCCAAAATCGATTACGATTTGTCACGTTACAATTTGCAATGCCGTAATGGCGCACCAATATGCTGAGTGCCGTTTTTAAAATAAGCTTGGCAGAACGTGGTGGCCAGCCCTTCTCTCGCTCAATCGTTTCTAAGCCCTTTAAAAAGCAACACACATCTAATGCTACCCCGCACAGCTCTGGGCCAAGTGTATCTAGCGACTTGTTGAAGCGAATTTTTGCATCATAAGCAAAATCAGAAATATCGGTTGCAGATGATGTGCCCTTACTTGCAATTGTAGAACTCCAATTTGCAGAGATTTTTGGCTGTAATTGTGATTTTTCAAAATCACGTCTAAATCTCTCACCCGCGTTAAATTCATCTTCGCCTATCCAGCTTTCTCCATTTTTGTCTTTTCTATAAAACAATCTAGATAAAGGGGATTCACTTTTGTTTTTTACAACTGCTTTATTTTTTGTGCCAATTTTGGTGGTGGCATTTATGAGATCACTATGCTGAGCCGTGAAAGGCATGTCAGGATTTAAAAGTCTTTTTAAATGTGCACGCCCTGTGTTTGTTATCGATATTTGCTTCGTGCTTAAGTCAAGTAGACCCGCACGCAAAGCATGAGACACGAGGGCTTGCGTAAAGGTGAAAGCGTTAGAAGTTGACTGCAAACTATAAAACTTAGAACAATTTGAATGCTCATAATTCAGACTGTTATATTTGTTCAATAGCTTTAGAAGTCGTTTTAGTTGGCGTTGCCCTTCTTTATCTAACATCTGGCAATTCCAAATTTGAGTAAGAAGCGGCAATGTTCATTGTAATTTGCGCGAGCTCTTCCATCTTTTCCAGCATCTGCTCAAACTCTTCTTGATCGCGCATGTCTTCAACAATACGGCAACCATGAGAGACAGTGGTTCTATCTCGCATTAAAAAGTCTGCCACCTCGTAATATGAGCAAGACATAGAAGTATGCATTAAATACATTACCACTTGGCGAGCGATAGAAATATTTGCTTTGCCGCGGTTGGTACGCTCAATATCGCTGATTGAAACATTCATTTGTTTTGAAACGATGTGCAAAATTAATTGCCCAGCATGGGCGACATAAGTTTCGCGCGATTTATGCTTAGCAGGCTTTACAGTAACCGCTTTTTGAGGACTGCTATCATTTAGCTCTTGGAAAAATAACTTATTAACGTCGGCTGATTGTGTGTCAAAATTGTTTGCTTGCATCTTTTGCTCCAATATAAAGGAATATATTCCTATATTGCAAAGGTGCAAGGGTGTGGGGATATCTTTCTTTAAAAAACATCCCATTTTAGTGAAAAACTAGACTGAATTATAAACTAGAAATTTTGTCGAGCAAAAAAGAGTGCGAACTAATCTATCACTCTTTAGTACTTAAAAGTCTACTTTTTACGGCCTAGGCCTTTTTCGCGAGCAAGGCTCGATCTTTTCTTAGAATAATTAGGTGCTACCATAGGATAGTCTGCTGGAAGATCCCATTTCTCACGATATTCTTGTGGTGTAATTCCAAAATGCGCCGTTAGGTGACGCTTTAAAGACTTGAATTTTTTGCCATCTTCCAAGCAGATGATGAAGTCTGGAAAAACTGATTTCTTTGGATTTACCGCAGGCTTTTGATTATGAGATGAACCGTTTTCTTGCCCATCAACATCTTTTAAAGTTGCATAAACATCTTTAATCAATGCTGGTAGTTCTTCAGTTGAAACTGAATTATTGGTTACATATGCAGAAATAACTTCAGAAGTAAGCTCAATCAAAATTGAGTCGTGTCTAGGTTCTTCTATAATAGTTTCGTTCATCACTTATCCTTCTTCATCAAAATCTATTCATCAAAATAGAAATTTAATGCGCGCCCTCATTAAATCTAAGTAAACATTACCTATGGTAAGCCGTATAGTCATTTGACATATATAATGTCAACTTTAAACAAGCATAATAATGTATTGTTATATGAATAACAGTGTAATTACATGGATATTACTTGTTATTCTTCATTTGATCCACAATCGTACCAGACCATAATTTGTAGCCAGCCTTATAGGAAGCTCTTGCTAATAAATGCGCAGCTATTGGCGCTGTTAGCAAAAGAAACACAATTCCTGCGATTGCGCGAAGCGATGTCGCTAAATCTGCAGATGCTACAGCAAGCGCTATCATCATAAGGCCTGAGCCTACTGTGCCAGCCTTTGAAGCGGCGTGCATGCGTGAATAAACGTCTGGAAAACGCAACAGACCAAGAGATGCAACCAAGGCAAAAAAAGAGCCAAGAATAATTAAGCTACCTGCTATATATTCTATATAATCCATTATTGGTCTCCCTCTTGTTTTATGGTTGCTGCATCTTCTCGTGTTATGCCGCGAGAGAGGATAAACCTTGCAAATGCAACCGTTGCCAAAAAGCCAACTAAAGCTAATGCAATGGCCACATCTACATATAAATAATAGCCTGTTTTTACGCCAATCACCGCTATGTAGCCAATGGCAATACCCACCAGCATGTCTAGCGCTACAATTCTGTCTGGCAAAGTTGGTCCTTTTATGACCCTAAATATGGTCAGAAAAAATGAAAGCGTGAGCATGGCAAGTGATGCCCATACGGCAAAAGATAGAAAACCATATTCCATTATTTAAAGGCCTCCAAAATTTTGCGCTCAAAGCCAGAAGCAATATCTGCTCTTGTTTGTTTTATGTCTGAGCAGTCAATTGCGTGTACATAAAGCGTTTTTTTATCGTCGCTCACATCCACTGACAAAGTGCCTGGGGTTAGCGTAATAAGATTTGCCAGAAGCGCTATATCAAAGTCTCTTTCAACTTTGAGTTTGAAGGCAAAAATGCCAGGCTTCAAATTCATATTTGGCGAAAGCACTACAATGGTTACTCTATAAGCAGAAAGCGCTAACTCTTTTAAGAAAAGCAAGATGAGAGAACTTATCCGCATTAAACGTGAGAAATAGCCGCTTGCGCCAACTTGTTCACGAATAAGCCAAATAGCAAAAAAGCCAATTGCGAAGCCAAACAGCAAGTTGATTTCTGAAAATGAGCCCGTCATAGCGGCCCATGCAAGCATGAAAATCAAATTTATCAATAAGAGGTTCATGATTGCGCATCTCCAAATACGGATTTTATATAATAATCAGAATATAGAATTGTGTTTGCTGCATCACTTGAGAGTGAAATCAGCGCATCTGGATTAAAGCCAATGATCAACACCAAAACTGTTAAGATGGAAATCGTTAGGTAAGATGCAAATTGATAGTTTGCAGATAAAGTTGCGATTTTATATTTTTCTTGTCCATCTTGTGTTTTTTGTGGGCCACCGCGCCAAAAAGCAAAGAGCCATATTCTAAATATAGCAATAGAAGTTAAAATGCTG
>JBGCEA010000143.1:0-2688 GCA_045105915.1 Nitratireductor sp. | reverse complement strand
GGTAGTTGCCCATCTATATAGGCGCTCAATAAAATGGAAAGGTCGCTCATTTGGTCTCTCCTACATTCATTTGAGAACTTAAAATCTTACGCGCTCTATGTATTCTACTCATAATAGTGCCTATGGGTACTTCAAGAAACTTAGAAGCCTCTTGGTAGCTATACCCTTCAGCACAAACAAGAAGTAAGGGCTGAGATAACTCAGATGGTAGATTGGTTATTTTACCCTGCACTTGCTTTGCTAAAATCACATCATCTGCATTGTTGTCTGCACTCAGTTCAATAGCATCTTCAGCCGCTACTTGCCCCTGTCCTTGCCGCACACTTTGTTTTCTAATTTCGCTTATCCATTGATTGCGTAAAATGGTAAATAGCCAGCGCTCTAGCGGCTTGCTAGCATCATATTGCTTCCACTTTTTCAAAGCGCTCATACAAGCGTCTTGCACTAAGTCGTCTGCATCTGGTGCTGAGCGCGTTAAGGTCAACGCATAGCGCTTCAAGCGAGGCAGTAATTGAATCAACTCAGATTTAAAACTGTCGGGCGACATCCCGTTTACCTCTTTACATTTTGAGCGGCGTTTAAACAGTTTATAGTTAGGTACAAATAAACCAATGTCGCAAGTAGTTTTTTGCAACACCAAAGGGCTGGCTATTGGCTTTGTTTTTACAAAACCATTTTGAAAATAATTTGCGCTCGCGCATCCATGCCATCTCACTGCTTGCCTCACTTATTTTTCTAAGTTGAGTTTTCTCATTAGTAATACGTTTGAGTGACAAAATTATTCTAAAAAATATAACTTTTTTCAGAATAAAATCGAAGCTGGCGCGTAAACCATATGTAGAAAACAAAAACTTGAGCGCTTTTAAATGAGTGCTGGTTACAAATGGAGAAGAAAATGATCATCAAAAAGCTAGTTACATTCATTGGCGTTGTATTACTTGCGCTTAACATTACAGGTTCTGCAAATGCTGCAAGCCACGCAAAAAAAGCAGACCACGTTGTTGAGATTAAGGGCATGTCATTTAGCCCAAAAAACTTATCTGTCAAAGCTGGAGAAACAATTATGTTCATCAACAAAGATGGTGCGCCGCACACAGCAACTGCAACAGATGGTGCTTTTAAAACACCTCGTCTTTCAAAAGGCGAAAGCGCAATGGTGGAAATTTCAAAGGCTGGTAGCTTTGCATATTTTTGTGAAGTGCACCCAGGCATGAAAGGTAAAGTAACGGCTAAATAAACCAGCCATAACTTACCTGAAATCATGACAGCCGATCAGTTAGCCCTATACTGTTTGGCTGTCATTCGTTTTAGCGTTTTAGATGTTCATCTAATCTTGGCATGATCTCTACAAAGTTGCAGGGCTTATGCCGGTAGTCTAGCTGATATTGCAAAATTTCATCCCATGCATCTTTGCAAGCGCCAGGCGAACCTGGCAAACAAAAGATGAATGTAGCGTTTAATACGCCGCCAGTCGCACGTGATTGAATGGTAGATGTGCCAATTTTTTGAAAACTGATTTGATGAAAAAGATGTGAAAAGCCATCCATCTTCTTTTCAAATAAAGGTTCTAATGCATCTGGTGTCACATCGTGCCCCGTAAAGCCTGTGCCACCAGTTGTAATAATGGCATCAATTTTTTTATCAGCGCTCCACTTTTTAACAAGCGTTTGAATAGCCTCAATATCATCTTTAACAATGTTACGATCAGCTACTTGGTGGCCCGCTTTTAAAATACGATCGCTTAAGGTCTGCCCAGATTTATCATCGCTCATTTGGCGTGTATCAGAAACAGTAAGAACAGCAATGTTTAGCGGTATAAATGCTCTCGGTTCTTTGACTTCTGTCATTTCAAATTCTCTCTTAACGCTGGCATTTTAAGTTCTTGAAGTGCTTTTGGTTGCAACACACCACCAATCTGGGTGTTTTTCTAGAATAGCTTTGTAAGCATTTTCGCATTCTATCGCATCTTTATAAATACCAAAACAAGTTGCGCCAGAACCACTCATTCTAGAAAGCTCTGGCTTAGTGCTCTCAATCGCTTCTAACACAAGCGATATGTTAGGCTCTGCCGCAATTGCAGGTAACTGCAAATCATTGCGCTGTGCTTTTAGCCATTCAGTCCATTTTGTATTTTGCTTTGTTTCATTTAGTGGCGCTAAGGCAGTGTTATTTTTGTTTGTAAGGTGTTTGAAAATATGTGGTGTTGAAACAGGTATATTTGGGTTTATTAGCAATATATTTAGCGGCTTGAAATCTTCAACAACCGTAATCTCATCGCCAACGCCTTTGGCGATTAATGGGCGCGATACAAGACACATAGCAACATCACTGCCAAGGTTTTTAGCAAGTTCTTGTAAGTTTATATCGCCATTTGCATCAAACATTTTTGCGAGTGCCACAAGGGTTGCTGCCGCATCTGCAGAGCCACCACCAATGCCACTTGCTATTGGCAGGTTCTTTTCTAGTGAAATGTCTAGGCCAGAATTAACGCCAGCTTTTGATAGAAATAGCTTTGCCGCTTTCATTACCAGATTGTCTGGGGCGCTAGTTAAACCAGCACCAAAAGGGCCATCAATTTTTAGGGTAATATCAGTTGTAGCTAAAGCGCGCTTAATAGAAATCTTATCGCCGCATTCGCAAAAACAAACTAGGCTCTCTAGTAAATGAAAACCATCATTTCTTTGACCT